>DTUY01000403.1:93442-99409 GCA_012963885.1 Candidatus Poribacteria bacterium
AACTGCCTTCAATAATCCCATCGTCTACTCCTCTGAGAAGTTGGATGGTCAACTTCCAATCGTGTCTAGAGTCGGTTTGCTTTGACAGATTCTTGATAGTTGGCAGAGCTTTTTCAAAGTTTTCAGGGGTAAAATGATAGCCACGCAAATCTTTGTAGAAGAGTGCCATGGCGACAGATCTTGCTACAGAGAATTGGACGTTTACTGGTGTAAATAGGCTTTTATAGTGCGGGATTGCTAGATGCTCCATTACTAGCGCAGTGATCATTGTGAAAATTTCGATTTTCTTGATTTCTGAGATCTCAAAGGTATTTTCATGGGAAAGCACTCGAATGCAGTCAATTGCTCCCTGTGCGTAAGCACAAGCAGAATATCGCTTGAAAGCAAGTGTCTCTGTGACCCAAGCTTCACCCAGTTGCAGAAAAGGCTGTGGTGTATTTCGATGGAGGGTGAACTGCCGATAGAACCCACCTTGGTGTTCAAGAATATTCCTCGTTCCAGTCATTCCTTCCGATGCTAGAAATGCACTTCGCGTTCCCTCTACAACCGACGATGCTGCGGAAAGCACTTTCGTGTCGGAAGAAAACTCACCAACGTGAAGCGGATATTTAGGTTGTGTCATTGCAATTGCCAGCGCTTCAGCAAAACATTCTTGATTAAGAGAAGGTAGTTTAGCAGCGCAAATTGCAGCTGCAAATCTCTGAAGATATGACCTTTGATGTCCGTGCAACAACTCCGAAGTTATGGCGGCCCCAAGTCTTCCTGCCAGTTCATTCGCAGCAACTTGTGCTGTAAGTATCGCTTTACCATCCAGGTTGAATGCCTCAGCCAACGCAAGAGGAACAGGAATCACGGCTTGTCCCAGATGTCCTCGATATAGGTAGACATCTAGTTCCAAGGCATTGTGGCGTACACAGCGTGAAGATAAACAGCATCAAAGATGGGACATCGGTCCCCATGAGGGATCAACGTGCATGGGCCCAGTGCAAGTGTTCGTTCAAAGCTTGCCTTCGTTCGGACCCCAGCACGACTTTGGGACCCTGCTAATATGGCAGCCAGTATGTTTGCAATCTGAAGCCGCGCAACAGCCAATACACGCTGAGGGATGTCTTCATACCGAAGCGCAATCGCCCATTCAGTAGCAATCTCCAATTGCGCCTTCAAGTTTCCTTGTTTCATACCAGCGCATAATCCTCCATGGGGATACCCGAAACGATTTTGGTTAGCGAGTCTTGGTTGTTGTGAGTACTTGTGACAAAACAATGTGAGACGAAGGTGAATTTGGGTAGCCAGCGAACTACAAACTGCAATGGATCATGTTCATGAATTCCGATGGCGATGAAAACATATCCTTTCTGAAATGCCTCGTTTCGAACACGTTGAAGCAGATACCGTAGTGCTTGCTGATGACCATTCTTGAAGGCAAGGTTACGGAGATAAAGCATCCGTATTTCCTCACCGATTTTTGGCAACTAGACGCGGCGGGATTTATGGAAGAGAGAAAATCACTTTCGGTTAGTACTGGGGCAAATTGATACGAAGTGTTGAATTGATTACACAACCGACAAACCTCATGGATATCGTCCACGTTGGTATCTTCAATCTCGTAAGACTTACTGGATAATCGGTTAGGTTGAAGTCAAAATCTCAGAAACGCGAAACCGACCTACAAATTGAAACGGTGGAATCCCTAGTCTGCCTTGCAGAAATGAAAATGCCTTTTCATTTCCACTGGCAACAACACAAAAATACAGATCCACATCTTGTCTCATCGCGTAGCCAAATAGTGCCTGCGTTAATTTGAGAGCAACGCGACTTCCCTGGAATGATGGATGAACTTTCAAATCACCTACGTAACCGACTCGTTGAGGTTTGCCGTCCACAAATACCGATCGATACGCCACCGAAATGCACCCGACAATACGGCCATCTGCTCTCGCAATAAAAACCTTACCGGCGCCTCGCAGTTTCAGCAGTTGAAAAAAGCAGGTGATCTGTCAATTCGTAGGGAGATTACTCCATTCATCGGAGTTGCCTGCGTCAGCGCAAGGAGTTCTAGATTATCATTGAGAGTTGCTTCCTAAATAGAAATCATTATCGTATTGCAAAATCGAAGAACGCTGCTAACAATAAATATGTCTTGATCAATCTGATTACAGACGAATCAAGCCGAATCCAATCTCTAATGTTTCAATTCAGCTCGATGAGTTGATTCACTACGAACCGCAATCGGTCAGCGACGATCTCAGCATCGCCTTCTTCCATCATATAAGGCATAATTGAGATGCCGTTCTCACGGTTTGATAACTCAATACGCGGCTTACCAGAAGATAATTGCTCTCCCACCGCCGTACCAGTGATTCCTAGCGCTTCAATATCCCAGCTGACTTCGAGTACCGGTGCCACGTTGGATCTACCCGGCTGACGAATGGATGTAGTGACAGAATCAAACTCTTTCATGACACTGCCAATTAGATCTAAATGCCTCTCCCATTCTCGCCATTCCGCTTGATGATCCCGTTTCATCCACTGCTCTACTGCTGCCAGAAGTCCCATAATCTCTTCTTTACCAACTTTCATTGGTCGGCCCAGTGAATGATGCGGTGCTCCATGAAGAAAAGCAGTTTGCAACAGGTCTTTACGTCCCAAGACGAGACCAGAAGCCTGAGGACCACGTAAACACTTACCACCACTATAAGCAACAGCATCTACGCCTTGTTCAAGATACCAGTTTGGGATGTCCGGACGTTCAGCAGCAGCATCAACGAAAGTCGGGATTCCGTATTGCCGACCGACATCAGCCATCTCCCGCACGGTGACCTTCCCTCTTTCAGCAGCATCTCCAAATATCAACAGCATCGCAGTTGAGTCGCTGATTGAGGCTTGGAGATCTGTTATTGTTTCGGCCTCGATTATCCTTACGCCAGCCATACGTACGGCGTGGTCATAAACATGTCGATGTGAAGGCTGAACGATAACTTCATTCTTCATCCCTTCTGTATCAGGAAGTCGGACGATGTGCCCAGGATCAGTTCCAGCCACACAAGCCGCAGTAACTTGGCACAAAGCGGCAGCACAACCATTGGTTACCAATCCCCACTCACACTGCATCAATTCAGCAATCCGAGAGCCGACCTTTTCCATTAATTCTTCAAGATGTACATATTGCTGTGAGGCTGAATACATGGCCTGGCGAACTTCAGGCAGAATAATGGATCCACTAATGATAGTATAGGTTCCTTGGCAGTTAATTAACGGCCGTACGTCTATTGATTCATAAGTCGGATATGCAAGTAATTTTCCCATCACACTCTTTGGTTAACCTGAGTTTTTAGATTACTATAATCTTTAACTTAACATAAACGGCTGATTTACGAAACTGAATACTGAAATAGATTGACACCTGATGTTCTGGATAGTTCCGAAGCCAACACCGTTGCGATCAGTTTATTCCAACCTTCGGTCACCAGCACAAAAACCATTAATGCAAAGAAATAGTATTATATAATGTAAGCAAGATTATTTTCTGTCATCGCCATAACTAGAATCTTGATCTAGAACACCTTACGATGAAAATTGATCAGAAATTAGAGGAAGGTATAGCTTTCCACCAAGCTAATCTGTTACATCAGGCAGAACAGGTATATCAAGAAATACTTCAGGTCTTACCACAACATGCAGATGCTCTTCATCTCTTGGGGGTTATAGCTTATCAAGAGAAAGAACATCAGATTGCCGCTAATTTAATTACCCAAGCTATAAAAATAGATTCAACTCAGTATTCATTCTTTAATAACTTGGGTCTCGTCCTAAAAGGACAGGAGAAATTAGACCAGGCAGTCCAAGCATTTCACCAATCTATTGAGATTAATCCTCGATTTACTGAGGGGCATAATAACCTGGGGATTGTCTTACAAAAACAGGATAAGCTCAATGAGGCTATTCAAGCTTACCGGTGGGCAATTGAGATTAAGCCTGACAATATAGAGGCCTGTTATAATCTTGGCAAACTTCTTCAACAAAAAGGACAATTAGACGAGGCGATTCAGGTTTTTCGTCGAGCCATCGAACATCATCCAAATGACGCTGAGATGTATTACCATCTTGGCACCACTTTGCATAAACAAGAAAGGTTACAACAAGCGGCTCAGGCATATCGACAGGCTATTGAACTTCAGTCAAGTCATGCCGAAGCTCACTATAATCTGGGTTTAGCCTTGCAGGAGCAAGAACAATTCGATCAAGCAGTTCAGATTTATCAACAAGCTATTGCATTTCAACCTAACTTTATTGATCCTTACAACAATCTTGGTGTTCTCCTTAAAAAACAGAGAAAATTTGACCAAGCGATTCAAGTCTATCGGCAGGCCATTGAGATTGCACCTGATAACGCCGAAACCCATAACAATCTTGGTGTCATCTTCCAAGAACTGGGAGAGCTGGAGGAATCTGTCCAATCTTATTATCAAGCCATCAAAATCAATCCACAGTTCGCCGAAGCACATAAAAATTTAGGCATATCACTACTGTTAAAAGGTGAGTTTGATGATGGCTGGAAACATTATGAATGGCGAGATAAATGTGACGATTTTCTAACTGAAAACAGGATTTTCCCTCAACCGGCTTGGAATGGTTCAAATATTGAAGGAAAATCCATTTTGGTTTGGGCGGAACAAGGTATTGGCGATCAAATTATGTTTGCCAGTATCTTTGAAGATCTGTTGAAAACTAAAGCTGATACCATCGTCGAATGTGAGCGGAGACTGATTCCTCTATTCCAGCGCTCCTTTCCTCAAATTGACTTTGTACCTCAAGAAAATCCTACCCAACCAAGACTCCTAAATAGTAATATCAATTATCATGTTCCAATGGGTGGGTTAGGTCGATGGTTCAGAACCGAGGAAAGAAGCTTTTTATCCAATAAAAATTTCTACCTATATGTTTGCCCGGAGAAAACCCCAGAAATAAGAAGTAAATACCGGAAGCTGGCCGATGGGAAAATATTGGTCGGCATCTCTTGGAAAAGTACCAGTATAGATCAAACAAGGGCGGATACAAAGAGCACTTCCTTAGAGAATTGGAAGCCCATTCTATCGAAACAGGATTGTTTTTTTATTAATTTACAATATGGAGACGTTAGGCAGGAAATTGAAGAGTATACTTCCGATCAGAGTAACATTTCGATCTATCTAGATGGGGAAATAGACCCTTTAAAAAATTTGGATGATTTCGCGGCACAGGTATCAACCTTAGATTTAGTCATATCAATAGATAATACGACGGTACATATGGCTGGCGCTTTGGGGAAAAAAGTCTGGACATTACTACCTTACGTCCCAGACTGGCGTTGGATGTTGAAAAGAGAAGATACGCCTTGGTATTCTTCGATGAAGCTGTTTCGACAGACACGTATGAATGATTGGTCGGATGTGTTTCAACAGGTCAGTTTGGAACTGAATCAATACATATTAGACTACTGTGCAATAGAACAAACAATGTAACCACCACAAATCTAATCATATGGTATATCCTTGCCAGTAAATGTTAAAGAAAAATTGACAGAAGCCATTTCACTTCATCAAGATGGTCAAGTACGTCAGGCAGAACAAATATATCAACAAATACTTCAGATAAATTCCCAAGATGCTGAGGCTCTCCATCTCTTGGGTGTTGTTGCCCTCCAAGCAAAAAAGTACGAAGTTGCTGTTGAACTGATTACCCAAGCGACAAAGGTAGATCCAAAACAATCATCATTCTTTAATAACCTAGGCATTGCCCTCATCAAACAAAGGAAATTAGAAGAGGCTGTGCAAGCTTGTCAACAGGCTATTAAACTGCAGCCTGATGATGCGGAGACTCATTACAATCTTGGTATCGCATTGCAAAAACAGGAGAGATTAGAACAAGCACTTACAGCCTACCAAGAGGCAATTAAGATGCAGCCCGATAATGCAGAAATCTACAATA
>DTUY01000404.1:0-1180 GCA_012963885.1 Candidatus Poribacteria bacterium
CGGCGCTTAGAATCTCGAGTTCTGATATTAAGTGTATTCATGTTCAGAAGAAAAGGAGAGTTCAAATGGAATTTGTAAAACTGGCTGAGGAACAACGCCGGTTTTTTGATGATAATGGGTACATAGTGGTGCCCGATGTCCTTTCACTGGAAGAGGTTGAACAGTTGACGCAGGCCAGCGATCGAATGATTGAATCATGCAATTCGGATGGGGCGTACGTGCAGATGCGGCCAGGAATTGTGGAGGAACCAGACTTTCATCCGCTGTTGGCCTGTTCGCCGACGGTACCTCTGGTCATTCAGTTGTTGTCGCCGAATATTCATTTGCACACCACTGCCATTATTTATAAAATCCCTCAACTCACCGACGATGAAGAAACAATCAAACAACGGGGATGGCACCGTGACATTGGCATTACCGAAGATCTGGGGCACAACAACCTCATTCGTGCCGGCATAAAGGTGGGTTACTGCCTGACAGATTTTCACCAACCGCGTTCCGGTTTCACCATGTTTTCCCCAGGTTCACATCTGGAGAAAACACCGTTGCCGATCCCCACGGGTGAGGTTGATCCGGTTCATGCCGTTGATCTCTTTCTCAATGCCGGAGACGCGTTTTTATTTGAGAACCGCATTTTCCATACCTCCGCTCCCAATCTAAGCAACCGCACATCGAAAGTCATTATCTTCGGCTACAGTTATCGCTGGATGGGCGGTCGAAAGGATAACATGCAACAGGTTCAACCAGATGAGGCGGTGCTGGATCAGGTTGACGATATTCGCCGACAACTGCTTGGCGGTTCCAGCGATGCTCTAAGTCATTGGGCTCAGGAACAGGATATCGCGCCGGAGCCGATTCAATGGACGATGGAGATTTAATCAGAATCTGCAAAACCCACCACAACAGAGCTGAATCCGGTTACAAGATTTACCCGATCTCGCCGGATTGGCAGTGGATGATATGATCAGGTCAAGACCGGAGTAAATCTATTATTAGCAGTGGAATTTCCGGGTACCCGCCGATCAATTCAAATCCATCAGCATAAAGAAGGAATTGGCATAAGCGGTAATAGCATCCGCTTTTGCCGTTCGGTCAAACTCCCGTACTAGTTTATCAGGATAGGTACTAATTTCAAGCTGAATGTCCAGACTGCATTTGTGCAGCAACGAACGCCGTGAGT
>DTUY01000404.1:1280-14223 GCA_012963885.1 Candidatus Poribacteria bacterium
GCCGTGAGTTAAGCATTTCGGTAAGAAAGATCACATCACCTGTGCTGGTCGGTCAACATGAACAGTATATTAGGACGCTTCACCATTCCTTTTCCTCTTCGTCTGTCAGCATCTTTAGTCAGTTGAGAAACCAACTCTGCGTCCTTTTCCTAATCAGCTATAGCTCCTTGCTTTAGAGATTCTGCCCAGGCACGTAAGGGAACGTCATCTGGATTCTTGGTTAGCCAGTACTGCGACGACGGCTCCATATCAGATTTTTCGCCCAACGGATCTGTTCCACTCGGCAGACCGCCCAAGAGTTGCTGGCGGATTGGTGAACATCGTTGGAGTAACTCTGGATCCTGCTGGATATAATCAGTCGGGCGCAGCCAGCGGTAGTGGTAACCTACATGCATGATCTTCCGCGTTTTGTTTGATCGGTTGGGACCAACACAGTGCCAAGTTGCTGTACGCCACAAGACAGCCGACCCGGCTGGCAATTTCAATTCCAGCGTTTGTTCCTCAGGTACACGGCGACCCATAGCATGCAGTTCTGCTGGTGGTCGCTTGTAACTGCCCGGCACCAACCAGAGATTGCCACAGTTGGATTTAGTCATATCGAAGAGGCAGTAGAACACCTTGATTTCCATGAACGGCAACCGCCCGTCCAGCGAAGGTGCTTGGAATATCTCAGGACTAGCCAGATCTGGATGCCACACTACGTTGCGGTATCCAGCTTCCTGATCAGCTCCATTTCCCATACCTACGGCCCCTACCTGTAGATCTGATGGATATGGCGGACGGTAATCGAGATGCGTTGTACGAATCTGTATGTTCCAGCCGATGGCATCTACCACCAGTGGCAACATACGTGGGTGGTCAACCAAATCCAGAAAAGCGTCGTGATGGACTAGAGCGTTGCGCACTTGGAAATGGGTCTCTACCCCCAACCCCTTTTCCTTTTGAATACGCTCAACTACCTCATCCACCGCGTTGGACAACCGCACCAGTTCCCTTGGCCTCAGGAAGTTTTCAAGGATGACAAACCCTGTTTCTTCAAACTTATGTTCCTGCTCTTCAGTCATTGCTATGGCCATCTCATTCCCTTGCTCACTAGGCTAATGCGTTGTCTTGAAAAACGCTGGTTTCACTATCCAGCGTAAATGCGCGTGATGGGTAAACTACAATCTGTCAAACCGACCTAGGTGCTTCCCCAAATAGGTAATTCATCTCCTCGATGCTCTTGAATCCATGTCCTTAATGGCACATCCGCATCCGTTGGTTGCCACCAGCCCTTAATATCGACCCCATCGCCCAAAAGTTGCCGACGGATCGGATCACACTTGTCTAAAAATCTCCCTGGTATCACATTGTAATCTAGTCCTCTTAGCCAGCGGTAACTATAACCGAAAAATAAAACTTTTCTGGTAATATTTGAGGTATTGAAACCGCGACGGTGCCACATCCTCCGGTCGAATAAGACGGCTGTCCCCGGCTTGACACGCAATTCTAAAATATCATTACTGTCCGAGTCAGACTCCAGCGGCAGTGTGTCTCGTTTATGACTGCCCGGAATAATTTGCATAGCTCCACGATCCGGACCATCGACATCACTCAGCCAATAGCTAATTTTTAGCGACAGACGCGGTTGCGGGCGTTCCATTTCCCGAACAGGTCGCCCACCGTCTTGATGCCACCCACCCGTTAGCACTTTATCCTTACCTAGCTCTGGTGGATAAGTGATCAGGTGAGAGATGTAAAGCTGGATATTCCAGCCTAGGATATCCCATACCAAAGGGAAAGTTTTGGGCCAATCTAGCAATTCCAGAAAAATGTCATCTTCAACCACCATGCGAAATTTAGTCAAGATGGCATTGGAGCTTAGCTTTTGCCTCTTTCGCTCTTCCTCCTCCACCCGATTGACAGCCTCAGTCAACTGATCAATTATCTGTGGCGTTAAGGCATCTTCCACAACCAGATACCCATTATCATTAAATGTATCTAACTGTTCCTGAGTAGCACAATACTGTAACCAATCTTGACTCGCTCCATTCATCACTGTCATTTTCGAACCACCCTATTGGCCGTTTTCCACCACTTTTTCATCATTGACCATGATTACCAAGAAAATACATAACGATCGTGAATCACACCGTCATCTAGCTCGCCATTTCCATCTGTGATTGCAGAAAAGCTAAGCAAACTATTTCCTTAGCTTTTCACGACAAAATCTAGTCGATCTGTTCTAACCCTTCTGTGCTAAATGTAAGGTTTAAACTGTACAATAGATTAAATTGAGACTTCTAGATTTTCGTCCACTCTAGGGCGTCGCCCAATAGAAGGGGGCTGCAACATCCGGCGTTGCCGTTCCGTCAGTTCACCATAAGATTCAAGATCATAATAGTTGATGTTCCAAGCCGAGTGACCGGGACTGTATTTGTACAACAAAGATCTGCGTTGGTGTGAGGCTGTCCACGGTTTAGTCCCATGAATGAGAGCTTCAGTAAAAAAGAGGACATCGCCAGCCTTAATAGCAGGTTGAACCACATAGTGGGCATCACGCTTGAATTGACGAACCTCTTTGGGCACATAATTCAGAAAGTTGGTTTTTTGACTGCCAGGAATACAAGTGAAACCGCCAGAACCAACGTCAACATCCGACAGGGCATAGGCCATCACGCTCAACCCATTCCGCATAACCCCATCTCGATACTTGTACCAGTGGTCGCCAACCACGTCAGGTCCTCCATGTAATCCTCCTCGTGAATCGCTTTGATCCATAAAAATAGCATAGTCGTGGTCGAGGCGGACGTAAGGACCAAGCAGTTCTACCAAGCAGGAAAAAATCCGTGGATGATCGATCAATTTTTTGAAAGGTTCGCCCCACGAACTGGGTCGACCTCCATGAGAGTCGGCTTGTTTATTATGCTTATCGATTATCTGATTTAGTTCAGCAACTTCATCAGCCATCAGAACATCTTTAATCACAAAGTAACCTTCAAGGTCAAATACAAATTTTTCTTCGGGTGTCATGGCAAATTCTCTTTCGTAACAGGCTAGAGCAATATAGGCAAAAACCACCGAATGATGTGTTTCGGCTAATTAAATCAATTATACAAGTTTCGACCTAATAAACATAGACAAACTCATTAGCATTCAACAACAACAGGCAGAAATCTGCCAGGGCACGGATTTCGACTGGAACGGTCCACGGCTGTGAATCCGGTGTATAGTTCTGATAAATGTCGAGTTGCTCAGTGTAGGTAAACGGTTCTCCTGTCATTTCCTCAAACATGGTCCGCTCAATCGCGACAGGGTCAGCTTGCACGGCGGGCGGATGCTGCTGGTGATAGTCGATCATCTTTTCGACAAAGTCCACACTTTGCCTGACTTCATCCGGTTCGGCGTTTCGACACCAAGCCAATTGAACACCACATTGAATCTGTTCTGATAGCTGTGAACGTTCTTTGACCAACCGCTGTGCCATGGCTAAGGCGCGTCGATAGCTATTTTGGCTGTTAAACAGGGTGAAGACTTGCGGCGTAACGGTAGAGGATGTGCGGCGTTCACAAGAGATATCTGCCGACGGTTGATTGAAAACTTCTAACATCGGGTCGGATAAGCCGCGATATCGGTAAACATAGATCGTCCGGCGGTTCCGCTGTTCCGGCGTTGGGGAGGGTTGATAAGCTGGTGCGATTGATCCCATCACATGGCGCGGTTGCATGGCCACCTCCATATTGATTTCAGGAAAGACTGGCAGACCACCCATTTCCGTGTTCAGTTCACCAGAAACAAACAGCATACTATCCCGAAGTTCCTCGGATCGAAGCCGTCTCGGCTGAAAGTAGGCCAGCAGTTTATTGTCTGGATCTTTTTGTTTTAAGTAATCCATCAGTGGGTAATGACTGCTCCTCTGGTAGGCGTCAGACATCATGATCAACCGATGCAGGTTTTTGATCGACCAGCTATTATCAACAAAGTTCCGTGCCAGCCAATCAAGCAATTTTGGATGCGTTGGTTTTTTACCCATTTTGCCAAGGTTATTGGCATTTCCAGCCAAACCAACACCAAAATGATGCTGCCAAATCCGATTGACAATGGAACGGGTAGTCAGCGGGTTTTCTGGATCGGTGATCCACTCCGCCAGTTGGGTTCGTTTATTCTGAACTTGAGGATCAATCTGATTAGAAATGATAGGCGTCAATGACTGCACGGCACTCAGTGTGCCGGCAGTTACACGTTCATCTGGTGCGTAAACCGATCCACCTGCCAGAATATAGGTGGGTTGTAGATCGCCCGTTAGGTCCTGTGGCATTTTCAAGCGGCTAGAGATGTGCTTTTTATTGATCCAAGGGCCGTTGTAGACGCTAAATGCAATAGCCTGGTACCTCTCCAATTGCCACTGCAAGATTTGAATTTGTTTATGAAGGGCTTTCTGCCGCCCCAGATCTTGGTAGGTCAAACCGTAGTAGCGAGGTGCCCGTTGGTCCACCGGCAATTTGTTCCGTTCATTTTTCGTTTGATAGGTAAGGCCACGGGCTTCCATCCACTTTCGGGCAGCATTCTCCTCTTTTTGGCTGATGGCAGAACGATCCGCCTTGGCTTGATCTAACAAAAGTTGAATTCGTTGTCGACCAACTTCAAACCCCTGCTGATTTTCCTCTGGCAGATAATCCACATCACGATCGGCAAATTGGAGAGGTGCGAACACCGCTTGTAGCCGATAGTAATCTTTAGTTGGGATCGGATCAAATTTGTGGTCGTGGCAACGGGCGCAGCGCAAAGGGATAGACATAAAGGTCTCACCAATGGCATTGGTGACGTCATCCAGATAGAATTGCCGTGTCTCGGTCGCTATTGTCATGCCGGTTTGCTCCCAAGGCCCCATGCGCAAGAAACCAACCGCAATCAGCATCTCTGGATCAGTCGGATCAATTTCATCTCCCGCCAGCTGTTCTCGCACAAATTGATCATAGGGCTTGTCTTGGTTGAAAGATCGAATCACATAGTCGCGATACCGCCAGGCGTTGGGACGCTCAAAGTCATTGGAGAAACCACTAGTGTCGGCATAGCGCACCACGTCCAACCATTGTCGCCCCCACTGCTCACCATAATTAGGATTGGCCAATAACCGATCCACAACCTTGTCAAAGGCATCTGGGGCATCATCCGCCAGAAAGGTGTCGACTTCGTCCGGCGTCGGCGGTAAACCGATCAGGTCGAAGGTCGCACGTCGAATGAGGAGCAATTTGTCCGCTTTACTAGCAGGCTTTATGCCAGCATCCTTCAACTTTTGGTTGATAAACGCATCAATTGGGTGTTCTGCATCATTGGATGGAACTTCTAGCTGTTTAATCGGTTGGAAAACCCATAAATCTTCGGGCTGGTAGAGTCGATGGGTCCACTCGTCGGCTAAACCACCACTTGTTTTGACAAAGATGCCATCATCGGTTATCCATTCACTGTCAACGATTTCCTCCCAGCGATCGGGACTGGGCCATGGTGCGCCTGCCTCGATCCATTGACGGATGAGGTCAACCTGGACTGTTGAGAGACGATCGTTTTCTTTGGGCGGCATCTCCAGGTTTTTATCTTGCCAGGTGACTGCTATGTAGATGGGGCTCATTTCTGCATCATCTGGTATCAGTACCTTGCGATCAATCATCTTTTCCCGGTGGGTCAGATCCAGATCATCGCGAATATCGTTTGGGTCGCTGCCATGGCAGGTAAAACACTTGGCCTTGATCAGCGGAAACACCCGATGCACGAAAAGTTTTTCCGCCTCTTCCAGATGAAGGTCTTCTGCCATTACCTCGATTAGCATCAAAAACGACAACCACACAAGCAAAAAGATTAAATTCCTGAGTCTCATCATTTCCCCATTCACTGGCACCACTCAGCATATCCGCTTTCTTTAGGTCATCCAATTGCGGTTAGAATTTCCACTGTTGCCTTTGAAGTACGATCAGTTTAACAAAACCAACGAAAATCCGAGATTGACAGCGCCAAAATGCTAACAGCTATCAGCTTTTCAGTCAATGCCGTGATCCCAATTCAAGCTCTCGGTTTCGAGTGTTGTCGAAATAGAAAATTGCTGGCCGCTAATGTGGGCTTCCAAAGACCCCCAGCCCCAACCCGCAGCGCGTTCCCCCATCATGCGAGTTCCCTGCCCCGTATGCTGGATGGAAGCTTTCATATAGTGAACTACATAAGCACGTCGAAAAGCGTCGGATCTATTCGGGGTGCTTTGATGGAGAAGTGCATTATTAAAATAGACGATTGTCCCCCTTGGTACTTCCAGTGGAATCGCCTGCTGTTCCATTTCGTCAGTCACTGCCGCCCGATGGCGAACCGGCAGCCGTTCTGTGATCTCGGCATCGTGATGATCAATTACCCCTTTTTGGTGGCTGCCCGGAATTACCCATAAACAACCGTTGTTGATGTGAGCATCGTCAATGGCAATCCAAGAGCCAATGGAAGCGTTTTCAATTGGTTGACCATCACCAGTTTGGTAAGTATTTTTGAAGTACCAAGAGTCCTGATGCCACTGCAAAGATCAACCCGTCCCCGGTGGTTTGAAGAAATACAGGTCATTGGGACAAAACAGATCGTCTCCCACAATCGAGTGCGCGACTGCTAACCGCCGTGGATCTCTGATATGCTGTCGAATTTGCCGACTAAACAGATGAACTCGAAACAGGCTATTCAGTGCTTCAGGCCCTGTGTTAGATCTGGCGTGTATATTTTTGATCAAAATGGTCTGTCGCTGCTCGTCGGTCAGTCGATCAGTCTTTTCCACCTGATCGACAAGTTGGTTGATCAAATCGCCAATTTCCTGTACTTCCTCTGGGCTAAAGTCTCCAATTCTGGCAAAGAAACCGTCCTCCTAATAGGCCCGTTTTTCTGTCGGTGTTAACCCATAGTCTGCCATTGAAGCCCCTCAAAAGACACCCAAATATACCTGATCAATTGTGCCAAAATAATAAATTTACCTATTCTTATCATCAACCAATAAGTTGGTCAATAACTGCTCCACCGGTTTGCGAAAGTTGTTTGAAACGCCCCCCATGAAAATATGTCAGTTTATTATCGTCCAGCCCCAGCAGCCGTAAAAGCGTGACGTGAACGTCCTTGAGTGGATGTACAACGTCAACTGCTTTTTCTCCGATTTCGTCAGTCTGCCCGACAATATGCCCCGCCTTAACACCACCACCAGCAAGCCAAATGGACATGGCCTCAGCATTGTGATCACGTCCGTAGGCAATACCGCCACCGCGAATACCGTTGTCAGGGCTACGGCCAAACTCGCCAGACCACACGATTAAAGTCTCCTCAAGCATCCCACGTTGTTTGAGATCCTTAATCAATCCAGCAACTGGCTTGTCAATACTACGAATTAAAGCCCCATGCGCGCGTTCCAGATAATCGTGAGAGTCCCACCCCCCCGAATAAATTTGTACAAACCGGACGCCTTTTTCAACCAACCGACGTGCCAGAAGGCACTTTTTACCAAAGGCGTTGCTATATTCTTCACCGATACCATAGAGCTCTTTAATCTTATCGGATTCCTGATCAAGACCGATGATGTCTGGTACTTCCATCTGCATTCTGAAAGCCAACTCGTAGCTCTCCATCCGGGCGGAAAGTTCGTCATGGTGAGGGTGCTTCTGATGATGCTGACTATTGAACTGGTTAAGTAGATCTAGACTCTGTCGCTGATGCGCACGATTGATATACTCTGGTGGATACAAGTCTAGGACGGGCGAACCAACAGATCTGAGTGGGGTACCCTGAAGGCGTGCGGGTAGAAACCCATTAGACCAGTTGCCCGCACCACCTTGTGGATAGGCGACCTCTGGCAGAACCACAAAGGAGGGTAGATTTTGGTTCAACGTTCCCAATCCGTGAGTTATCCAAGACCCTATCGCTGGGTCTCCACCAAACTTGTTACCTGTATTTAAATGGTACATTGCCGTCGGGTGATCGACCGAATCGGCCTGGCAACCCCGATACCAGCAAATATGGTCGGCGACGTCCGCCAAATAAACAAAGTGTTCGGACATATCGGCTCCAGAATTTCCAACCCGTCGGCTGGTAAATGGACTCTGCACGAAATAACGGTTTCCCTGAGACATGGCGGAGAATTGGTGGCCAGTTCTCTCGAACTTCTCGAGATGGAGTTCCGCCAACTTCGGTTTCGGATCGAAAGTATCAATATGGCTGGGACCGCCCTCCATGGTCAAGAAAATGCACGACTTGGCCTTGGCTTTCAGCATTGGCGGTTTCGACTCAAGTGCTGATGAGACACCTTCAGCCGTCAGGAGGCTGCTAAAGGCGATGGCACCAATGCTAGATCCCAATCCGTAAAGAAATCGACGGCGATCCAAGGACGTCTGTTCTGAGGTTCTCAATTTGTCATCTCCCTTGGTTGTCTTGGCGGTTAGTTTCGAGAATAAAACTGCCTTCTATACTATGCTAACTTAAAATCAATCCAAAATGTAGATCAATTCACCGATCAATACCCAGGTGGAAAAGGGGGCGGAGGTACGTGTTTTCCATCATCTACAATTAGCTTTTTGGGGGGATGGATCAATCGTTGTCTGTCTTTCATCACCCAAAAATACTCTTTGACCCGTTGTGAAGTTTGAGCTTGTTCCAAACTGGCCCAAACCGCCCCCATGCCGATTCGGCCTTGATCACTGCTATTGGGTGGACTATAGTGCCACATGTAGGAATGCCAAAAGACACCGTCACCAGGTTGCAGTTCAATGTTGACCCTGCCTTCCAGATTGGCCACCAAGTCACGCGGCAACTCGCCATGCAAACTGTCATCATACAGAACATGGTCAATAAAACCGTCATGGTGGCTACCAGGCAAAAACTGCATACAGCCGTTTTCTTTGCTGGCCGGGTCGATGGCGATCCAAGCATTGGCCGCTTCAACATGGTTGTCTCGCCAGAGGCCAATATCCTGATGCCACGGTGTAGCACCACCCGTTTTGGCTGGCTTGAGGAAAACCGAATCGTATTTGACCAGCAGATCATCCCCCAATAGTGAACGGATGACTGACAACACATTGGGATGTGCATAATAGTTGTTCCAAACAGTGGGGCGATACCGACCCAGCCGTTGTAGTTTGCGAAACTTGGCCCGATGGCTCAGGTGTTCTCCTTTCCCTTGCCGAACAGCCAATTCCGGATCCAAAACCTGTTCCAGATCTCCCGGATTATCGATAAAGTCCAGAATGGCGGCCTTAATCTCAGCCAAGGCGGAAGGCTCAACCAAGTTCCGCACAATAAAATATCCGTCTTGTTGATACTGCTGACGTTGTTCTGCTGTTATCATCGGCAACCTTTTCTATCCATACGTTTAGTCCCCAAATTTGATTTTGGCCCACTGTCTGGCTAGTTTGCCACCGGCATCGACGGCCAGACTGGACCCATCTGGGTCAAAGATTTCTACATTGTCGATCAACACCTTAGTTTTCCAGATTCGTATGCCGAACCCACCTTTGGCATAGAGGGCCTCATTATATCCGCAGACCTCCTTATCGTTGACATAGACGGTGATCGACTTGCCTTTGGCAGTGACAGCATAATCAACCCATTTATTAAGGGGAATCTCCACTTTAGCATTGGCTACAATTGGCCATCCGTCCCCCCGTTCAAAAACATTAACAATGTTATTGGGCGGATTTTGGCCGCAACAATTCCGTTTATTGGCCGCTTCAGCACAGATGTAGGTTTGTGGTGTTGGCGCACGAACAATAATGCCAGCGGCCGCAAAATTGGCAGTCTCTTCAATGATGCGAAAGCGAAGTTTCATGGTATAGTCGCTCATATCCTCGTTACCGTCGATAAACAGCGCGTCGGCACTGGCTCCTCCCGCTGCACGCGTGTCAAAAGTTAAAGCCGTATTATTGGGATTACCCACTTCCTTCTCCACCTTTATGGTCTCCAGTTTGGGCCATTTAAGCGATTTCCAATCCCCTTTGGTGCCATCAAAGTCGTCGTAGTACAGAGTCTTACTATCTACTTTAACTGCCGCCAATAGTAGCAACAGCATACACGGTAGGTACAAAACACGTTTCGTCATTATCAATCTCCTCGGTTTTGGCAACAATTAAAATTTGGAAGCTTTCAATGCCCCCTTTTCAGATAAACTTTAGAACCTGTTTAGTAGAAATTGACGTTAAAAGTGTTCCATATTAATATTGTGTTAGTTAATAAAGCGAAACTACTGAATTACTATACCACACCGCCTCGATAGTGGCCAAATTTTTGCAGTTTGTGGAACTGGACACTATGACTTAGTTTCTTGCCTTTGTCTTGCCGAACTGCCAATTCTTGATCCCGAACTTTATGTGGATCACCAAGAATATCGGCGTAATGTCAAGAGGCAATGTCCACGCTTGGTCCTCCTAGTCGCTATCCAGTTCAACCGTATTGGAAAAGGCACATTTATAGACAATACCGAATTTGCCGTCTTTGACCTGTTGACTGGGTTTAAACTTATTGGCAAAGACTGAGCAAATAAACAGTGAAATGACAACTAACACAAAAGTGATAGTCAGAACAAATTGTTTCATCCTATGCCTTCTAATTTATTAAATATACTTGAACTTAAATTATGTGCACACCAAACAAAACCGCCATTTAGCTTTGCATACTTTTATAGTGGCTCGGTACAATAAAGAGACTTCTAAATTCGAGTGTGTCTAGAAAATCGCAGTGAAGTCAGAATTGATTGCCACGATGAATTTCAGTTCGCATCGCGGGGCTTGCGGTCACTTTTCTTATTCGAAAAATATAGGATCAAAAGATGAAAATTACAGACGTTAAGTCGTTCCCCGTTTGGGGAGGCAATCGGAACTTTTTCTTCATCAAAGTCGAAACTGACGCAGGGATATATGGCATCGGTGAAGGCGGAATTACCTGGCGTGAGTTGGCTACTGCCGCTTGCGTCGATCATCTGAAACCGCTTCTGATTGGAGAAGACCCCAACCGAATCGAGCATCTCTGGCAACTGATGTTTCGCGGTGGTTTTTTTCCCGCTGGCCGAATCGCTTGCTCTGCCATTAGTGCTATCGACATCGCCCTATGGGACATCCGAGGCAAAGCCCTCGGTGTTCCCGTTTATGACTTGCTTGGTGGATTAGTGCGCAACAAAGTGGTCTGCTACCCGCACATCAGTGGTGGGACAGCTGAGCAATTAGCTGACAATGCAATAAAGACGGCTGATCAAGGATGGAGGTTTGTCCGATGGGGAACGCCAACAGAAGGGGACATTCTGGAACCTTCAAAGGCAGCCCGTCAGACACTCAAGCAGTGTGAAGCTGTACGTACAGCTGTTGGAGATGACGTCGAAATCTTGATCGACGTTCACACACGTCTCGATCCGCAACACGCAATTCCACTCTGCCGCTCGCTGGAGCAGTTTCATCCTTACTTTATTGAGGATCCGCTTCGGTCTGAGAACGTGACAACCTACCATCAAATGGCACGCCATGTGTCTGTACCGTTAGCGGTCGGCGAACAGTTCGCCACCAAATGGGAGTTTCGCGAATTAATCGAAGAAGAGTTGATGCAATATGCACGGATTGATGTGTGCATTGTTGGTGGACTGACCGAAGCACGAAAAGTCGCCAACTGGTGTGAAACTCATTACATCGACATCGCTCCACATAATCCGCTTGGTCCAGTTTCAACGGCCGCTTGCTTACATCTAGATCTAGCCACTTCTAACTTTGGGGTACAAGAGTTACCACGTCAACCGGGCACAATTCTGCCAGAGGTTTTTCCAGTCCAGGTGTCGTTCGAAGACGGGCATTTATTACCGCCAACGTCTCCAGGCTTAGGCATTGACTTTAATGAAGAAGCTGCCTTAGCATATTATTATCAAGAGGGTAATTCACCTCGAATATCCCGTCCAGATGGCTCATTCACTAACTGGTAGTAGGATAGATTGTATGCCTGACCGACTTCAAAGCCGATGTCAAAAAATCGTTCTTCTAGACAAACCGAATGTTTCCACCCACTTTCACCGATCTACGGTCGGGCCAACTAAAGGCCGCTTCTGGCGAGTCGGCGGTTACATTGCCTTCCTGATTTTCTCCATTGGATTGTGGTTAACGACAGATTTAGCCAAATCTGCTAATCAAGACGCTGATAATCAAACTCGATCCAAAGACATAGATCTTCTCGTAACTGCTACTCGGACAGACCAACCGATCAGGCTGGATGGAGTTCTCAATGAACCTGCTTGGCAAAACGCCCGTCCGATCACAGATTTCATCCAGATTCAGCCCGATGAAGGAGCACCACCGTCGTTACTGACCGAAGTTCGTCTACTGTATGACCAGAAAAACCTCTATTTTGGTTTCACCTGCTACGACAATCAGATCGACGAGTTGGTGGCGAACGAAATGCGGCGTGATGGAAAAAATGTTCACGAAAACGACAATGTATTCATCCTGATTGACGGTCATAATGATCAACGGAGCGGTTTTTTTTCCGGATAAATCCACTTGGGGCACTACAGGACAGTCAGGTTTTCAAGAGCGGAGACAGCCTGAACTTCGATTGGGACGCCGTTTGGCAAGCTAAGGCAAAAGTGAATCGAACTGGCAACGGGCAGAGTAATTGGGTGTCCGAAGTTCAAATTCCCTTCAGCCAACTCCGTTTTAAACGTCAAGATGTGATCGAATGGGGATTGAACGTTGGTCGCGAGATTGCACGGTTACCAGAGGAAGTCATCTGGTCGCCAGTCCCCAAAAAATACGGTGGGAAAGCCAAGTACAGGACAGAGAACCTCGGCAGGTTGAGAGGATTGAAAGAGATCGCCCCGACCCGCAATTTTGAGGTCCTGCCCTATCTGTCAAGTGGCTTCAGCCAACCGGGGAACGATACTAAGGAACAAAAAAGAAAGACAGTCTTGGAACTCGGCGGAGATTTCAAATAC
>DTUY01000405.1 GCA_012963885.1 Candidatus Poribacteria bacterium
CCGCTAGAATGGCGGTTAGCATAGTCTAATTACCAAAGGCCACTCAAAGTCTAATCCGCCAACTGAGATATCACATCCCTCCAACCACTATACTGACCATCCCCTTGACCTTTATTTGTCATCAAGTAACTAGCTCCCAAGACATCGCTTGGCCCGCACCGCCTCCAACCATCAGCCCCAACCCGCTACCCAGAAGGCAGATCATGACTGATTCGGTTTAGGAACTGCCGAGAAAACGGACATCGACATTCAGTGGCCTGGCGGGTCGAGACAAAGTTTTCTCCGAGTTACATCGAATCAAATACTCGTTATCGAAGAAGAGAATTGAAAACCACCTCTGATATTTGCGGTCTAACGGTTATAAGTAATTTAACTATCTGACGGGTAAAACTGACTGCTGCTTTGGGCTTGGCCAGTCCTAATACGGCCAAAAGGAGTAGACGGTTTTTCCCGTTATCGTGCCGAAAGCGCAAAGAAATCCACCAACCATAAATTCGCCCAGCATCAACCCCATGAACAGCGGAACCAGTTTTTGATACTGCCTAAATCCGCCATGTCGCAGGACCAATCCCTTGATCACCCAGGCGATGAAGAGGGGAAACCAGGAAATAGCCATCCCCCAACTGTTTGAGACCGCATAACCAGCCGGGTGAAAGGGCCACCATAAAAAGCGCATGCGCATTAAGGCAAGGAAGATGGTAGAAATCACACCGGTGCTGACAGAAATCGGGGTGGCGGCACTGGGTGCTAAGGGCTGAGTCAGCCATTTCTGTAGCCGTTCCATCCCTTGCCTACCAGGCCAGGTCATGTGGCTATTTAACATTCCTATCTGATAGCTGCTATGCAGGAAGGCCCAAAAGGTAGCCAAAATAGAGATAAAAATAGCAAATACGATGACCAAGAGAAGTCGTCGGTTATTGGTGTTTGTTCGCTCTGCCATTTTGAAGCCTTCTAGTTGGTGGGGCATAGCATCGCTATAACGGGTTCGGTTAAACCAGGAGTACATGCCCAGAATGGTCAAATTTCTGGCGCCGAGTTGGCGTGTGCCGACCATGGGTGGAATCAACAAGTCGGGTCCACCGTAATGGATGTCGTGCACTGGCGTCCCCATCTCCACTCTCATGCGGGTAACGGCTACACTAATCATGGTGTAGATGACAAAAAATACTACCGCTAACCAGACCGACATTCCGGCTGCAGTCGAAAAACCGATCAGAAAAAGAAAACCCAATAAAAACCAGAAAAGTGCCGTTCGATGAGAGATGGGTTCCTGTGATTGATCCAACTGTTCTGAACTAAGGGCAGATTTCAAAACGGTAAAGATGTGCCGACGACTGACCCATAAAGCAATCAGGCAGAGACTTAAATACCCTCCAGTCGATTGCTCAATCATCGACTGATAGCCAGCATAACCGCCTCCACGGGCGGACAAGCTGAAGCCGAAGATAATAACGCGCTGCACTTTCCAGAGAAGATGGAAAAACCAGCAGGAAAAGAGTAAATCGAGGGGGATCAGGAAGCCCAAACCAATGACAAAGGGATAGAAGGAGATGGGAAACCAGCCGACTCCACTCCAAGGGTGTTCGGTGAAGTATCGACTCAGATCGTGTAGTTTTAGATTAATACCAGGGATAACAGGATAAAGATGATGAAGTTCATTCAGAATGTCCAAGCCTCCAGCAATGGCAAAGCCGACCCAGAGTAGCCTGTGGCTATATAATCCAGCTGGATTGTCAACCATCCGTAACGGTAACTGGATGATGGGGTAAGTGAGTTTTTCGCTTTCGACCCATTGTCGACGCATCAACACATTAATCATCAGCATCACTAAGATCAAGACAAAAATAAAAACTGACCAGGCCAGGGTGGGTACCATCCAGGCCTGAAGGTTGGCTTCGGAATAAAAAGAAGATTCCCCCTGGTAGTGGTCGGCTAAAATCGCTTTGTCAGCCACTGTCATCCATGGTGGCAGATGGGGCCAAATGAGATTAGCCCAGTCATTTTCCGGCGATGCAAACCAGTGGACATAGGTCATGATTGCAATCAGCAATTGCATGAATCCATGACCGCTAACCGTAGACCCCATACAGACCATGGCATAGATCAGCAAAAGATCTGATTTATTGAGAACTGTGCGAGGTGTGAAACGCTTCAATACCATATTGATCAGATTGAGAAAGAAGAGAAAGAAAATGGCGTTCATAGCAATTGATTGCACTGTCATGTGAATGGTGCGAAACATGGCTTCCGCCAGTACCATCCAGTAACAATTGGCCATGGTCAACAAGATGCCAATCGTCAGCACAACCGACAGACGGGACTTAGAGCTAAGGGGAATTGGAGGTCTTTTTCTATCAGTCATATCTGATTTGGCGGGCCTATAAACATGCGAAAAAGAGATAGAGGCAAAATCCAAACATGTTTTGGCCTATGTTTCCTCTAAATAAAACAGCTCTACTAGTTAGCTAGTAGAGCTGTTTTATCGTAACTTGCATTGTATCGTAGGATTTAAATTCCTACTGGCTAAAATTGCTATTGCATTAGCGGGTTGACTTATCTCTGTCGCACACTGGCCCAGGTGGTGGTTAATTTACCCTTTAGTTGTACAGGCAGAATTTTGACAATTTCGCCCGCTTCAGGAACTTCCTTCTCTGACAAAGCTCGGTTGAAAATGGCTACATCGTCGATGCGCCCATTAAACTGTTCCCCTAAACCGCAACAGTTGGCGCCACCCATCCACAGATCACCCGCGCCACTGGCCTCAATCGGGGCCCCTTCAAAATCCAATTTATTGTTAACATAGACCAGTCGTTTCTTAGCCTTAGTATCTTGAACTAATGCTACGTGATACCACTGCTTAGCTTTGGGGGTGCTGCCAAATATATTTTGCCCGCCAAAACACCACCTGTTACTGCCATCAAGCCAGAGTCCGTACCAGGGGGCTTTGTCGCGACTTTTATTAACGATACCAGCCCAATGCCCGGGCAAAGTAAGGGCATTGACCCAAACCGACAGCGTATAACTGTCATTAACGGTGAAGGTGATATCATCGGCATGTGGCACGATGGCTTTGCCACCTTTGGGGCCAATCGCACCATCTACTTCAAGGACTTGACCCCGGTCGGCGTCTTTAACGAATTTCGCGCCACCATCTAACTTGCCGTCGTGTTTGCCCGCTTCGTCTTTGACGGCATCGTCCAACGGCCAATAGCCAACCAGTCCATCAGTTATGTCTGCTACTGACAAAGTAGCCAAACCCATCATCAATGCAAGACTGATAAAAAATTTCAAAAGATTAAATTTCGGTTTCATCATTCATTCTCCTGTAGGTAAATCTATAGAGAACTTGGAATTATTCCGTTGGCTTGAAGATCAAATCAAATACAGATGCTTCAGCTTAGAAACCCGCTGACATCCTAAATTCTACTTTTTGAATGAGACCAAGCCAATGACCATAGTCAGATGCAACATAAGTTGCATTGATTGAGTTTTTATCGATTTAGTTGTCTTCAATCTGAACTTGCCAACCTACCGTATCATAACTGAGTGGTGCAGTCAAATATTTTCAATTTTGTGGAGTAAAGCGAACTGCTAGACCTCGTACGACGACTAGATTTAGGTTCTCAGGAAGCAGGTACCTACTTGCAGAGAGACTAGGCCATCTATTAAGATGGCAGGACTCAGTCTGGAGGGCAGGTGACTAGTGGTATTTACTTCTATACCCTGAGACTCAAGGCTATACATCCATGCAGAAGATGATAATTCTGAAGTAGAG
>DTUY01000406.1 GCA_012963885.1 Candidatus Poribacteria bacterium
TACCAGGCATAGGATGATAGTCTTTTAACCGATATACTAGACCTCTTGCATAAGTAGTAAAACTCATCAGAACTCTATAGCTGAGAGGCCCTAAATTCATTGAATACATGGGCTCAAAAATCTCCAAACTTCTATTTCTTTGACTTATGCAAGAGGTCTACTTGATTTTACAATTTAACAAGTATATTGTATCTAAACATACATGTTGAACGAACAATTTTAATGAACGAATAACTTTAATATTATTAATCAAACTACACGTGGAGATGCTAATCATGAATGAAGGTAAAATAAAAGAGAAAAGGCAAAAAGCGGATGCGCAGAAACGACTTCGTCATGCCCATTCACTGGCTGTTTTGGCCATTATCGGGGTAATCTTCTTGGTATTACCCACTGTATCCGTAATAGGACACTCTGGTGGACTGGTAATGAGTAAAAAGACCGCAACTCCTATTAATATTGACGGAATTCCGAAAGAACCGGCATGGGTAGCAGCATTCGCCCAATCGTCACCAACTCAAGATATTGCTGTCGACCCTCGGGCACATGGTCAGGATTGGTATCAGATTATTGCTGGTGGAGGCGGAGGCAGTAATACCAATAAGGGTGGATTGCGGGTCAGTCGCGGTCAATTTGATGGTAACGATGATTTCCTTGTACGTTGGGCAACCCTATGGGATGACGATTATCTCTATTTCGCCTTCAATGTTGCTGATGATAGTGTACATCTCTACAAAAGAAATTACGAAGCGCGAGACGGGGATATCGATGGAATCTGGTTGCTATTTGATACCAAGCATGATGCCCCTAAAACTGTTTTTCCAAAACACAAATTTGAGACAAAAAAGGTTGCTAGCGAGAGTACTTATGAAGCAGACGATCACTATTGGATCTTCGCTCCATTGACTGGTCGAGGTGCCGGTGCGAGTTGGTCGCAGGCATTGGATGCAGGGGCAGATCCTATTTTAAACAACCCGGCTAACAAGCATGTTGCTGGTCGAATAACCAACACTGGATACACAGCCGAAATACGTTTACCTTGGACCGTTTTTAAGCCCTTTTCTGGAGGATTACTTCTGCCTGGAACAGTAATCGGTTTCGATATCACACTGACGGATATTGATGGTGATCCACCTGGTAAGTTCTCAGCACCAGAAGGCGGTGCAGTTGCTTGGTCCAGTGATTTTGAAAATGACAATAGCCCAGGCGTGTTAGGTGATCTCACCATTTCAACCGAGTTAATTTCGGTCGGGACATCCGTAAATCCCACCAGTAAGTTGCCTACAACTTGGAGTCGAATTAAGAATAAATACTGAGATTCACATTAACCTGTTAGATATCGGCAATCAGATATGATGGAAAATCCCATTTATTGTAAAAAGGAGGATATCTGATGAGTCTTATATCGCTTAGGTCAAAACCGCTATTCCTACTCATTATGGTTGCCATGTGGATTGTTCTGGATGTAACAGATGGGCAAGCACATTCTGGTGGAGAAGCTATTAGCGCCCCGCGAAGAGGTAACATTAAGATTGACGGTGACTTGACAGAATGGAATGTTGTCAGGTCACTTGCTCAAGAAATAACTACCAGACCTCAGGGTTGGTATCAGATTATTGCTGGTGGCGGGAAAGGCAGTAATACCAATAAGGGGGGGTTGCGAGTCAGCCGCGGTCAAATCGATGGTGATAAAGATCTTAAGGTTACCTGGATGACTATGTGGGATGATGACAATCTCTACTTTGCTTTTGAGACTATTGATGATGACATCAACGAAATCAAGCCGCCGTATGATGGCCGAAATAGTCGTAACTTTGAAGGATATTGGCTTTGCTTTGACACCAAGCATGATGCGCCAGTAAAGAATTTACCAAATAAGAAGTTTAATACCGCCCAGGTAGCTGGACTGAGTAGTTACGAAGCTGACGATACTTTTTGGGAGATCGCACCGTTAACTGCTCGCGTGGCTGGTGCGGCTTGGAAGAAAGATGGACAAGTGGCCGAACCAAAGTTGAATAACCCAGCTAACGGGCATATCATGGCCAAACGATCAGGCAATAGCTATACATTTGAAGTGAGACTGCCCTGGGATATCTTCGATCACTTCTATGGCAAACGCATTAAACCAACAGATGGGGACATCATCGGCTTTGACATCACAGTCATGGATGTTGACCCCGTTTATGAGCCTCCAAAAGGTGGTGCAATGGCCTGGTCAAGCGATTTTGAAAATGATAATAGTCCTAGCGTGCTAGGCGATATAATCTTCAGTACAACGGCATCAGTTAATCTAACAGGAAAACTACCAGCAACATGGGGACATATTAAATACGGATATAAATAGGTAACATCCTACTGGCTACTTTCTATACTCTAAAGACTTGAGATATAACCGGTAGAAACAGATAAACCCTGAAACTTGGAAATACTCCCCTTGACTGATAAAAGTGTCATACCACGGTTACATGACAGTGGTTTTTCAAAGGGTTTTCTGAGTGGAAACAACAACAGAGAGGACTCAAACATGGAGTTGATTCTCGACGAGTTCATCGTGAGGGCGCTTTGGGGATCTTGCCCCTCATTATAGCCTCGTAGATTTACCCCCCACTACGCTAATTCATTACCTGCTTTTGATTGTGCCCCAGGTAGTCGCCAGCTTGTCAGAAGGTTCGACGGCTAAATTGATACCCTCTATCGACTTCTTGATCTCATCTTGCGTCAACGGAGAATTCGCGATCTGTATCTCGTCAAGGATTCCTACAATCGTTCGCTGACCGCAGCAGTCGTGAGCAAACTTAAAAGGCGCACCCTTCGAAATGTTGATTTTCCCTTTTTGGGGTCCTTTTGCCGCAAGTTTCCCATCGACATAGACTTTCAATTCCGACCCGTCGTAGGTTCCGGCAAGGTGATGCCATTTCCCAAAGGGAATCGCGCCAGACTTTACCGAAGGCCAATCGCCCCCTTTGCTGATATAAAAACGCAACTCGAATTCCTTCGCATTGAGCTTGGTGGGATGGAAGACGAAAGAACCAATTGGTGCATCATGCCCCTTTCCGGGTATGCCAACATGGTTTTTAGGTAGGTCCTCAATATTCGCCCAAAGCGCAACCGAAAACTCAGTTTTAAAGTGAAAGTCCTCATGGTCATTAACCTCCATGTGGGTACCATCTTTAAATTGTAAGGCTTTATCGAACTTCCCATCGACCCATTTCCCATCTGTAATTTTGCCGTCGTGCCCCCTGCCGGATGAGTCAAAAGCAATGTCACCTTTGTCCTCGTTTAAAAGCCAGAGACCGACGATTTCTGCAACAGCATCTCTTGATGTGGCAAAAGCTGTCATCATCACGAAAACGAGAACAAATCTTGCTTTCATTTTATGACCTCCAATTCCGTATGGATTCAGAAAATAATCGAATGAAACGAAGTTCGAACCTTCAGCGGGTCACTGTCGTCGGGGTTATGAAGTTTTGCCCGTCGTAGCAGTATACTCCCCACTACCTGCTTTCTTCAGAGTTATTTGCTGTGAGAACGACGCTCGTTTTTTCATTCAAGGGCAAGGCATAACAACAATGCCCTCCATTTTGACCTAAAACGCCGAAAATGTAAAGCCTAAAATCACGGATCAAAAAAGCCCCTCACTCCTTAGACAGTTTGAGGGGTGTTAGGTTGAAAATCTTGTTAGTATATCTACTACTTTTCCTCAAACTCTCTGACGGTATCTTTAGGTGAGGATTCATTTAGATTTCAATGGTTGATAGGGGGTCGCGGCGTGGTAGAAAGAAATATCTAAGGACATCGGCGAAATTGACAGACAAAAAACTTTACGAAACCACGAAGGAATTAGCGCGCGTGAATAAAATCTTTCCAGGCAGAAATGTCAAGTAATGTCCAATAATCCACTTTATCGAACCTTAATTTTCACGAGGTCAAATTACCCCTCTCGCCGTATGTCCTGTGGCTTAGCGGAATTCTGGGAGGATTTGGTGGAAATGTTGTGACCAAAATGTAGTGAGATGGTAATCATAAGCATACTACCAAGTCACAGAATCGACAGACGATAAGACATAACTATGACAGAAAACTTACCAGACAAAGGAGACCCCACTAGCTAAGATAACTAATGGGTCAGAATTTTAGGCAATGCATCAACCCTTCTTCTGAGGGTACGAGAATTTCACCTCGACCATCCCCATCGATATCCGCAACAATTGGGCTGCCAAGCCTACGATTGGTTATACGTACCTTCCAGAATGTAGAGCAACTCCCGTTTCGCTCTTTTAATGCCAGCAGTGTACCCTCTCCATCGCCAATCAGGACCTCCATCGTACCATCCCCATCTAAGTCAACAGAGACAAAATCTTGGTCGGATCGGTAGACGCTAGGGTTGATTGCTCCGGCAATCTTATAAGTCCATCGTTCTTCTGCTGCTCGATTAAACATTGTTACCTCCGTACCGGGTTCACAAGTGGGACAAAGTTGTGAACTCGCCTGAGAGTTAAATGCTCGTAGTAATCCATCTCGATGGGCTGTGACTACCTCGAAATTGCCGTCTCCATCCAAATCTGCTATCCCTTCCTGATTAAAGGGCATGTTATCACGAGGCAATAAGCTGTAGTGCCACCGATAATTGCCACTTAATGTGAGTAGTGCTGATACCCCATTGTTGCGATGTAAAAAAACAGCAGGATTCCCTCTTTTTTGAGGCACTAGTATCGGACGAAATCGTGTTGACCAGTGTCCAGATAAATGTGTTGGACCTAATAAAACTGGCCCTACCAAATGACGATTATTAACGACATCTAAAATCCCATAGTAATTACCAGCTGAAATAATCATATCTTGATTACCATCCCCATCATAATCTATTGAGGGACATGGATATCCAAACCGGACTAATTCACCACCATATTGGTTTCTTTGCCAAATTGGTTTACCCGTTTGCCCATCATAAGCAACTTCTAATGGGTTTCCGTTGGCAAATCGGTAGGCCACAGTAAACCAACGTCCACCTTTGGCCATTATTCCTGTTGCTCCCAAACAAATTTCAGTGGCATTGTCAAATGCCTCAACTGATAACTTCTCTTTCCCCGTCACATCTAAGACCACAACTCGTCCTACTGAAGTCAAACCGGCGGAGGTCGTCGTCAGCAGTTCATGTTGGCCGTCACCATCTAAGTCACAAAACTCAGCTTGAGAAAAATGGTTTTCATAATTGTGTGGATGAGAAGGGCTTCGTTCAATCCATGTTTTTACCTTTTCGCCGTTTGGGGATAGCTGGATTAGATTGCCTTTAAAATCACGTACTAGAATCCCAAAACCTAGGGTTTTATCTACTAGTGCTGGAGGTGCCATATAGGTTTGTTGCTCTAGTATTGGTCGGGCAGAGATTACCTTAGTGTTACGTTTTACTGTTAAAATGTTGTTTTCAATTGAATAGGTGAGTTTAAACTCCGACGTGGGCAGATCGCTTGGGTTTAATAGATGGCTAGGCAGAGCCCGTCTCACTTTTTCCAAAGAGTTATCTGCCTTCAGACGACAGAACCATTCTTGGTGGTCGAACCTCAAACCAAACAATGATTGGTCTTGAACTGAGCGGCACAATGTGGGGTTCAGTTTCGACTGACCAGGAGTTGACGTGGATATTGCCCCCGGCCTTATAGTGTTTATTATTGGTTCAGCCATATTCGCTGACCAAATAGATTTTAGCCTTTTGTCTTGCCATCGACCTATATGTAATTTTCTTCCTTCTGTATAAACAATTTCTAATCCATGGTGGCCATCTAAATCGTCAACCGTCAGGATTTCAGCCTTTGACTGATATAGCTTTTCTCCAGTTTGACTGTTGAATACAATTAGATTAGAATGGTTATCTTCTTCAGTAGTGAATGACACTAACATTTCTGAGATATTATCGCCGTCTAGATCTTGAATTGGTTCAGGAATAGCTGGTTTGATCTTAACTTTCTGTTGGTACTGATCTTCTTGAGAGCCCACCACCTGTTTCCATAAAATTTGTGTCGTACCGTCAGGCTTCAAGGTAATCACTTGAACCCCTGGAATATGAGGATTAATTAGGCTGCAAACAAGTCCGTTGACACTATTAATCTGCCGTGCGTCAATATAAGCAGAATAAGTCCGAATTCCTGTAGACCAAGCATACTTGTTCTTTGGCTTACCCGTGGGTAAATCGTAGACCCAAGCCTGTTGCATACTAATAATGATTAACTCAGCACTACCATCATTTTCTAGATCAGCAATAAGTGCTTGGGCACCAAATATATTACCGGATTCATGAATAGAAAGTAGCTGTTTGGGCTTATTGGAATGTGTGTCAAATTGCCACAAATATAGGTATAATTGTTGCCCCTGTCCGGCTGCTCCCCACCCATCCCAGACTACCATTAATTGCTGCCCTGGAGTGTTTTGTATGAAGTTTGCAACTTTATACCTATAGCCAAAAGCACTCTGTCGCCGATACAGTTCATAGGCTTGTCCTGAAATGCCATCGATCACCATCGATTGGATTTCCTTAAAATCGTTAGTTTCAATAAGAATTGACTGGCGTCCAGACTGGTTAAAATCATAAAATCCAATAATACTAGGGTTATGAAGGTTATCTATCTTCCATAGTTTCTGACCCAACAACGACTCACAAACAACATAGTTACGACCTGCTTTTATGAGTTCTTCATCTCCGTCTCGATCTAAGTCGGAAAATTGAATTTTCTCAGCTGTGGTTCGCTCACCTCCTAAATCGACTGACCATAGTATTTCCGGTGTCTCTGACATTCCGCCTAGCAGGGGTGAAATTCCATTGCGTGCTTGATTACCCCGATATGTTGGCCAAAGCATGTCAGGAGGTGTTTGTGTGTTTCCCACCATCGTTAGGAAGAAACATAGCAGAAGGAGAAGAGTTATTAACCTTGACTGGTCAGTAACGGTTGGATTTGATTTATTCATAGTGGTTGTTTAAGTAATAAGGTTAGAATAAAAATTGGCCAGATCCGTGCGTCCTTAGCGATGTCAACCTCTGTTCTCAATTGGTTCGGAAAAGGGTAACAACTATTGGGGTGCCGACTAATCCCCGATACCCCGTAGGCGGTTTGCCCCTCGTGCTGGTATCTTATAATTACGTTCATACTTGACAGCATGCCCCACCATCACTCAGAGTTTAGAGCCATTTAGTCAAACTGCCCAGCGATGAAATAATCGTCCACAGCAGTTGCTTCGATAGCAGAGCATCATAACACAAAAAACAGAAAAACGGCGATGATCCACTACCGTTACTGTTCAGCCTTATCTCTCTGACAGCGCTCGAACCACTTGTGCCACATTCTATCTAGCTCTTTGACAATTTCCGGGTGCTTGCTCGAGAGGTCATTCAGTTCGCAGCGGTCGGCTTCCATATTGTAGAGCTCCCAGTTCTCGTAACCTGCCGGAATGTAGTGGCCGCCATAACCCTTACGCTCCGGACCCAGGCTTACTGCCTTCCAGTTGCCCTTCCTCACGGCGCGGCATTTAGCCAGCTCCCAAAAGAGGCTATCGTGCCCCTGCCTCTCTTCGCCGCGCAAGGTAGGAGCTAGGCTCTTGCCCTCCAGAGGCAGAATGTCGTGACCGTTGAAGTGCGACGGGTAGTTTGCTCCTCCCAGTTCCGCAAAGGTGGGAAGGAAATCGATGACGTGTCCTATCTGGTGCGTGATGGTGCCAGGCTCAATCACATTGGGCCAGTAGGCTATGAGAGGTGTGGAGATGCCACCTTCGTGATCGAAGGCTTTGTATTTGCGAAATGGTGTGTTGCTAGCGTTTGCCCAGGGAGCATCGACGGTGGTATAGGTGTTAACATCACCGGGGGCTCTGTCCGGCGTGTTGTCGATGTTTTCACCACAGCCTCCGTTGTCCGAGAGAAACAGAACTAGAGTGTTGTCCTCCTGGCCCAGTACCCTGATTTTGTCCAACACTTTACCGATACCCTGATCCATTCGATCAACCATCGCCGCGTATACAGCCATCTTGCGGTCCCAGCGTTCTTTGTTGGTTGCCCCTTCCCACTCAGGAGAGGCATCGTCTCTTTCCGATCTGCCCCATTTTTCATCAATCAACCCCATGTCCACCAACCGTTGGTACCGCTGCTTTCTGAGCTCATCCCAACCCATCATGTAGTTACCCTGATAGTGCGCAATGTCCTGCGGCCAGGCCTGCATTGGAAAATGAGGCGCCGCATGGGCCATGTACAAAAGAAAAGGCCGATCCTCTCTGCCATACTGATCAAGGAAGTCTAGGGCGTGCTGAGTGAAGGCATCGGTGGAGTAGAAATTGGGATCCTCAGGCGTGTAGGGGAGCATCACCCTGTCGTCATCTCCCCACGGCCTCATGTCGTGCGGCGACTTGTGGACTGGCTCCGGTTCACCGCGACGTTTTTGCCCGGGATTGAAGTAGTTGCTGCATCCGGACAGCAGCCCCCAATATCGCTCGAAACCCCGATCCACTGGTTTTTCGCCGTTTCCGTGCCCACTGTGCCATTTGCCAACCATCAGCGTACGATAGCCCGCCTCCTTCAGAACTTCGGCGAAAGTCACGTTATTGCTCCCTGCCTGAAGCTGACCGCCGAGTTTTTTTCCGACCTGGTGGCAGTAGAGTCCTGTCAGAAGGGAGGCGCGCGTGGCCACACAGACGGCGTTGTTGTAAAAATGAGTGAACCTAACCCCTTTCTGAGCCAGCCGGTCCAGGTTGGGGGTGTGGATTTCACCACCGTAACAACCCAGATCACAAAAGCCCAGGTCGTCTGCCATGATGAGAACGATGTTCGGTCGCCGAGCAATATTTCCCCTATTCATGATGTCTCCTTTCTGTTTCAACGGTACTTGAGGTGTCGATGAGATGGTATGCAGGAACCGCCGTTGGTACAAGAACAACTCAACTCCGCTGCTTTTCCACCGGATGGTATTCCGGCAACACCTGCGGATAGCGTTCACCGGAAATCGTGCAGTATGTATCCCCATCAATAAAAGCAATGCTGAAGGCGCGACGGGGACGGTCCGTGGTATTTACAAGGGAAGAATGTAGCAGCTTTATTTTTAACAGGATGACTTCGCCCTTGTTCATTTCCATGTAAACCCGCTTTTCTTCCGGAGCGTACTTTTGAATCTCTCCCTCTTTGCGGACCGTGTGGATGGGACATTCTTTGTGTGAATAAGGGATCACTGTCAGACAGCCGTTTTCTCGTGTTTGTGCGTCCAATGCGGTATAGACCGTAATCTCTTCAGGAATGCTCAGGTTCCAATTTCGCCCATCCTGATGCCAACCGAGAGGCACGCCGCCGCCAGCCGGTTTGTTAAAAAACATGGACCTAAACACGCCGACTTTCTCGCCAATCTTCTTTCGTGTGATGTCCCTGAAGAGCGGATGCTGGATGTATTTCAGAAACAATGGATCCATCTCCAGCTCCTGAATTTTCCGGTACTTCAGCGAACTGCCCTTGTGTTCTGCGGAAAAACTGGTTGTCGGCCCTGCCCCGGGCGCGGAAGGGCAAAGCTGCATCCCCATCCCTTCATAGCGAATTGTGCCTAACATAATCTCATCGATGCGTTGGCAAAGTCGGTCGATCTGTGCTTCTGGCAGTACCACGCCCAGCCGAACATAACCAATCTCCTCCAGTTCCTGCCATTCGGTTTTGGTCATCTTATTGTTCTGCCTCAGGTTTATACGAATTGTCGTCATGAACACCTCCTGTCTATACGAATTTGCAGTTAGCCCAGTTCGGTTAGCTTGATACGAGTGGTTCCCAAATGCCCCATCTATGGCATCCGGATAATCGGCCTCCACGTAATCGTCAATGAATAACTGCTTTTGCTGGCCAACTTTGATTTCAATGGGATCACCTCGTGTATCTATTTTGGACCTACTTAATCTCCCTGATTTGATCTTGGCTGAGATTGATTGTCTGATTGGAATATAATTGGGCCAAGTTAGCACTCGTCTAGTTGATATGGCGGATCATTTTTTACTGTCATTCCTCGGCACCCTCAAAGGCATAATCAATATCTTTCCTATAAGTTGGCCAAGGGGCTCATTGGTGTTTTGCTCCCTGATCCTCCCTTTTCAATAACCAGGTACAAGCCCAGGTTTCGCCTAAAAAGACGACTTGTCGGAATGTAGCGCATCGGTAAGGCTGCCCTCTGTTTGTTTGAAGTATTGGTTTCACTACCATGAATAATGAACGGATGGTGGACTTCAATATCACCCGGTTGCAAGATGATGTCTGCCGCTTGATTCAGCTTAGCCTGACTCAGAACCAACTCTTAGTGCACAGATCCACCAGCAGGTCTATGTTGCCCATGCACTTCCGGACATCAGTTTTGTCCACCACGCGGGCACATCCCTCTAGGTCATCCTTCAAACCTTGCACTGCCGGAGTTAGCTTGTTCAGCTCCGACAAAGCCTGCTTCATCTCCATTCGGTCGCCACCAGCTTCCTTTGGAAATAGTAACCCTCTCAACAAGCGGAAATATACCACTGCCGCTACGATGATATCCACTGCCAGCAAATCTACCTCTCGCTCGCTGCAAGGCAAGCCTCTGGTCTTTAGGTAAGCGGTGCACAGAATCCGCCGGTTGAGTCCACGCTCCCAGGAATTGTACAATAAGTCTTGTCGTACCTGGCTAACGCAAGAATGCTCAAAGTCTACCGCCACCAGCACATCGGCCGGGGTTAACAAAGTGTTGCCCTTATGCAAGTCTCCGTGTGTGCTCACTACCTCACCCCCGCTCTTGGATAATGGCATGGGTATGGCGGTGCTTAGCTGCTCCATATCCTCGGCTGTATACCTTTCCAGGTTGCCGTCATGGTAAGCAACACAGGACCAGATCAGTGACCCGACTGGCACATTCTGCAGACAAGGGTACTTCTGACGCATCTCTTCTTGCCAAGAGTCGAACCAGTCGGTGGGGGCTGTGTGCAGCCGTGCCGCCAGGTCTGCCATCCGCCTCATCCAAGTTTCGGGGCTAAATTCTGGCTTCTGGCCAGCGAATGGCTCGATGACCCAGTTATCGGTGGAGGCAATGATAGTCGGTGATCCACCTACCCTGGAGAAGGCATTGGATGCCGCCACCAGGCGTCGATTTCTCAGTGGCTTATCAACGTACCGCTTCAGTACCACTTTGGAGGGAGTAACCTCTTCATTCGGTGATTCAACGGTGTAGATGATCTCCGTCAATGGTGATCCGCCACCCTTTAGTTCATTGGTCTTGCAAGAGGAAGGGGTCACCTCAGGTGGCCACCCGGCATGCTTGACCACAAACTCAGACACAAGGTCCATTCTGGCCTTCTTGATGGCCGGTGGCTCCCACCCCCAAATCAAGTCTGGTGCACGCATTGGGGACAGCGTGCCATCACTATTAAGCACAAACTGCTGAATCTCTTTTCCTTCCCCGGCATCAAGAAGACCGTAGAGCAGCACCTCAGTATTCTCTTTCAACTGGCCACGGTCCACTATCAAGCACTGTGGCGCGTCAACAACTGGCTGGTTGAGCTTGTCTGCCCAGTAGACGATGCCATCCTCTGTCATATAGACTCGGATTGCCTTCTCTGCCTCACCGACCACCAGCCAGTTGACAGGTTTTCCCTCGTGTTTACCTTGGTCCACACCGTGTCTCCGTTCAAGCACGATTCCCTTAGCACTGGAAGAATCCACAATCAGGGGCACTGGGTTCTGCTGGCTTCCGACTTGGCCGTCTTTGGAAGACGCCTTGGCCTGCAACAGCTTAGGAAAGGTCAAAAAGCAAGAGGCATCAGAGGATTCCTTGTTGATTAAATAAGCAATCTCCCCTTGGCCAAAGCTGACAATGATTTTGGGCCCATTGCCAGAGTCTTTCTTGACCGCCTTACTGATCATGGTTTCGTCAGCTAGTGTCACTTGTTTTTTTTACTCCCTCTATAACTTACTTGTTGATTGCGTTGAGCTTATGGATAAGAAACAGAAAGACAGGTAACCGTAAACATACTACCGTGAATACAAATCCACAGAACATATGACAGAATAGTGACTGTCCCATGACAGAATCTTATGACAAAAAATTTACCTAAGCTTGTACTTAATTTTTAACTTAAATACGACTGCTCGATTGTGGATATTCCCTACTTGAATGGTAGGTGTCTTCTAACTTTAATTCCATACGGGGTATGTAACCTGGTGCCGGCATGACCATGCCCGATTGGGTCAGGATTTGGTACTCGAAAAAAGAATAACATTAAATCATAGATTAGCCAATCTAAGATATGGATTATAGCTATATTTACCGCATTAGTTGCTTCTAAATCGCTTGAGCCTCAACCCTAGCAGATCCTATGAGTGCGCCGCCTCTTCAGAAAAAACATTTTCCCCTTGACAATCTAAGTCGCAACCTTATATTCTATTATTATAGTATTACATATAAATACTCACTGGAAGTATCACCGTGCTGTTTCCACTCCAAACCTTCTGGTCTCTGCCTTTTAGACCGGAATAGATTAGATAAGGATAAAATCGAATGAAAGACAAGGTATTACACCGTTTGGATCTAGAGGTGATGAAAGAGGTCTGGAAACTGGGACAGGCTACTGTTAACGATGTGCTAGACCATATTGACCGTAAGCTAGCCTATACCACCATAGCTAGCACTATGAAGAGCTTGGAAAAGAGGGGCTTTTTGTCCTATCAGGTAGTGGGCAGGACTTTTCTTTACCAACCCCTGGTCAAGGAGTCAGAGTTTTCCCATTCTATGCTTAGCAATTTGCTGGAACGATTCTTCGACAATTCAGCTGAGAAACTGGTCAACACTTTACTTGAAGTTGAACAGTTGGACGCCGCTGAACACGAGCGCTTACAACAATTGATCAACAATTACCAACCAGAAGGAGAAACTGATGAGTAAACAGATCCTGACTGCATTGCTCAATTGCTCTTGGCAGTGGGGACTGCTGGTTGGCTTCATCTGGTTGCTATCTACCCGTTTACGCCGATCTAACACGGCCTACCACGCCTTCTGGTTGCTGACCTTAATCAGCCTGCCCATCTTGTTCAGCTTAAACCATGTTGTGCCGGGTATCTCGATCAACTCCATCCACACCGAATCAACCCAAGACCAATCGAATGTAACCCTTTCAGCCACCGAGAAAAACAGGGGTTGGATCGATGGACTGCTATGTTTGTGGGGGATAGGTGTGCTGATGATGCTGGCACACCTATTGTCCGGCCTGCATCGTATCAGTCAACTTCAGCGATCGGCCACGGTGGTGGGTGATTCCTACCAGACAGCATGCTTGCGACTGGCCCAGCAGATGAAAATTGATCGTCCGGTGACCGTCTGCTTCTCAAACCAGATCCTCTCACCCATCTCCTTTGGCTGGAAGTCGCCCCACATACTGATTCCGCCAAGTCTCAGCCTGGAGCAGTTTGAGCTGGTAGCCGTGCATGAATTGGCCCATATTGGAAGACTGGATTGGTTGACCAACCTGTTTTCACACTTGGTGGGAGCCATATTCTTTTTCCATCCGCTCTACCATTTACTCAGCCGTCAGCTGGCTGAAATGCGGGAGCAGATCTGTGATGACTGGGTGATTCGATTGACGGGAGCGCGTAAAAACTATGCTCAGTGTTTGCTGGATCTGAATTGCGACCATGCCCCGTCCATACCTCTGGCTTTAGCACTGAACCAACCATCGCAATTGCAAGCTCGCATTGGTTCCATACTGAAAACCAATCGTCGGCTGGATCTGCAACCGAAGCCACGCTTTCTGTTGATGGCTACAGCCGTACTGTTGACAAGCCTGCCCTTGCTAGCCATGGCGCAGTTGGTTCCGCTCCGAACGGTCCAACTCTCACTGTTCTCTCAAACAGCTAACACATCAGAAGATGGTGATAGTAACAATTTAAGCGCACCTGCCGTTGAAGGGACCTATAATCTAGTGATTGATAGGTCTAAGAAGAAGAGAATCGAGGGTTATGGCAAGGCGGAAGCCGAAATCATGAAAGCGACCAAAGCCGGCAGGATTACCAAGAAACAGGCTG
>DTUY01000407.1:0-12619 GCA_012963885.1 Candidatus Poribacteria bacterium
AATGATGGCAAATCCTTGATTGTGAAAAGATTCAATAATTTTGTCCATGATCAAATGAAAATTTTGTAGGTCCGAATTCCGAGTGATGGACCAATAATTGCCCAAATTGATCCGATCACATAATCGCCCAAGATTAATCCCAAAAACAGTGGGGCGAATCGACGGTGCATCTGCAAGCCCCCCTGCTTCATAATGAGAAACTTGAATAACCATGCCAACAAAAATGTGAACCAGAAGTACTCCATAGCGTAGCTGATCGCAAGTGAATAGCCTGCTGGGTGAAACGGCCACCATAAGAATCGCATGCGCAAAAACATCATCCCAAAGGTCAGCAAGGCTCCAATCCCCATGAAGCTGATTTTGGTTGGGTTTGGATCCGTTGGATCCTGAAGCCAGCGTTGTAATCGATTGAAAGATTCCCAACCAACCCAGCCCTTAAACCCTCCAGCCTTGGCAATGGCACCGTTTCGAAAAGTAATATCCAGATTTGCCCAGAATGTCGTAAGGATTCCAACCACAATAGCAATTAACATGGCCACCCAAACGCCCTTGTTGCCGATTCCCGTAGTTTCCGCCATTTTGAAAGCTTCAATTTGGTTTGGCATTGGATGGTTGCGGTAGCCTCGATTGAACCAGTAAAACATCGATACTATTGTCAAACTAGAGGGATTAAATTGTCTCGTTCCACCCACAGTTGCCATAATATCGTGTGGGTTGACGTAGTAAATTTCGTGAGGTGTGCCGAATTCTGCTCGAACACGGGTGATAGCGATTGAGAGTATGAAGTATAAACCGAAGAAAATGATTGCTACCCACAAGCTCATTCCCGCCAGATTAACAAAAATTCCGATTAAGGCGAGTGAACCGATCAAACCGATGAAAGCCCAGCGATAAGGCATTGGTTCATCAGAATCACTGAGGTCCGTTTCCATGCCCATTATCTTGCGAATGACTTCGATCAAGTGGCTGCGTGTCACCCAAACCGCGATGAAAAAAAGAGCGATCCAGGAACCGGATGCTTGATCATTAAGTGCCGGGTAGTGCCTTGTACCAAGCGCATATCCAACTACTCGCTGGACGGATCGAAGTAAAAAGAAAAACCAGCATGAAAAGGATAAATCAAGCGGCAGAAAAAAAGCCAGTCCAATCATAAATGGGTACATCGAAATCCGAACTCCCTGCAAACCGCTCCATGGTCGTTCAGTGAAAATGTGATCCCAAACTGGTCTCATTTTGATATATGGAATACTCGGAACGGACGGACTGAGATAAGAAACCCCATTGACCAACCCAATCGCAAACGCAATCGTAAAACCAATCCACATCATTCGATCTCGGAGCAGTTTGGTTCCCATGTCTTCTGAGAGCTTAAGTGGCAATTGGATGATAGGATAAGCCAGTTTTTCCTGTTCTGTCCATTGCTTGCGGATAATGGTATTGATACAAAGCATTGAAAACATCATCAACAGGAACAATAATCCCCATAATAAAAGCGGCTTAATCCAGATGGCAACATTTCGTGCTATATAAATTGAAGATTCCCCTTCGTAAAACCCTTTCAAACTGTGTAAATCGGTAATGGTTAACCAACGTGGGATGTAGTGCCAGAAGAGATTCTGCCATTCGTTTTCAGGGCTGGCGAACCAGAAAGGATGAACAATTGCACCGAACATGTTTTGCATAGTATCATGCCCGGCAAAGGTACATGAAAGTGCCACCATGATATAAACGGTTAAGAGTTCGGCTTGAGTTAATGCAGCGGCTGGTTTAAGATGCTTGATCAATAAATTCAGAAGGACGATGGCGAAAAGAATAAAGATAGGTTGTATGAAAAGCGGCAGGCATGATCCGTCAAGCGAATAATATTTCACCTCAACGAGCGTCATCCAGTAGACATTAACTGGTATTAGAAGGATTCCCAGTATTAAAGTGCGAGGAGTGACTTTGATGTGTGTATGGGGTTCTTCTTCGATTTTATTCTTTCTGCTCATTGCCACCTTGTTGGGAAAAAGTGTTGTGGTTGACACCAAATGGATCAAGCGACAGAGATGTATTGTCTTTCGTAATTAATTCTGCAATGAGTTTTCCAGTAATAGGAGCAAGCAGTATTCCATTCTTATAATGACCTGACGCAACAATGACATTGCAATACTCCGTTAATCTGCCGAGGTATGGCTTCCCTTTTCCTTTCGGCCGTAGTCCCGCACGCGTTTTTAGCAACGTCTTTTCAGCCAGCGCAGGTACAAGTTGTATTGCCGACTCAAGGATTTGGTGGATACCAGACAATGTTGTCCGATCGTCGAATCCCACATCTTCAACGGTTGGACCAACCCAAAGTTTTCCGTCAGTTCGCGGTACAATATAAGTTTCAAGTCCGTGAATTGGCCGATTTATAATTGGTTCCACTGTTTCAGCTATAATCATTTGCCCCTTCGCTGGTTTTATGGGTAAAGCAACACCTAAAAAATTAGCAACTTGATGCGACCAGGGGCCTGCTGCGATGACGAACTGATCCCCGAGAATACGGTCTTCGCTAGTCTCTACGCCAACAACTTGGTTGCCGTCAAATAAAAATTGTTTGACAGAATGACCAGTCAAAAACTTTGTTCCTAACTTTGCTGCAGCACAAGCCAGTGCCTTTACCAGCCTTGGATTCCGCACTTGAGCGTCCTCTGGAAAGTGAACACCGCCTATAACCTTTTTTGAGATTGATGGCTCAAGTGTTTGAACCTGCTCAGAAGATAAAATTTCAGCGGAATACCCATGCTTGAGTCGACGTTGTGCTAGTCCTTCCCAATTTTTTTTTTCATCTTCTGTTAAAAATATGCATAGAACGCCTGACTGAATAAATTCAATATTTATACCTGTAACTGTTTGTAATTCTTTAGCGAGGGTAGGATACAATGCAAGACTATAACGACAGAGTTCGGCATAAGGATTCCGTGTAGAAGCACGACACGCCAAAATGCCGGCTGCTGCCCATGAGGCTTCCGAACCGACGCGATTTCCTTTCTCTATTACGACGGTTTCAGTTCCTGTTTTGGCTAGGTAGTAGGCAATCGAACAGCCGATAATACCACCACCGATAACAATTACCTTAGCCTCAGCTTGGTTCAACGTTTCTCTCGCTTTCTCTTTGTCTGGCCAAGAGGAAATTCGATTGTAAAAAAGTAAAAACTGAAAGTGATGATTCCCAATTTTTTCATTTGACAGTGCTAACTTTATAGACGTATACTACCATTGACTCTCATGTTTGAAAGTAACCAGTTTATGAAAATCACCATCAGATATGTTATTATATTTTTGTTACTAGTCGTTGATGCTACTGCACAGGTTGTGGACCCGGAAACAGGTCTCTTTTTTGAATACAAGGCCGTGCGAGTATCCGCCGCGCCAGTTGTTGATGGCCATTTGGATGATCCTGCTTGGAAAGATGCTACCCCACAGCAATTGGAATGGGACTTTACGGATAACCGGCGATGGCATCCCTCAGCTGATTTTTCGGGCGTTTTTGCGGGAGTCTGGTTCGATGGATTTCTTTACCTTGCATTTGAATTTATAGACGATCAACTGAGAATCAAGAATAACACAATTACGCAACAAGATCGACTTGAAATTTACATAGATCCTGAGAGAAACGGATACAAGAGCGATCAAACTCGATATATAATACCGATAGGGCAGGATGGGAATCAACCGCCCTCGCCTCTTCTACTAGCTACGTGGGCCAGCAATCTGAAATCCTTTGAGTTAAGCTTCAATTTACGCCGAATACCTCAAAAGGACCAAAAGATTAATTTTGGATTTTATTATGTCGATGTTGATGGTGGACAACAGTCCAACCACCGTATTGGATGGGCACCTACAGGTGGTTTGGAGGATAGAAACAAGCTAGCAGACCTTACATTTGCTGTAGCATTAAAGCCAACCTTAAATCAGAAAGCGATGCAGTGGGGACGTATCAAGAGCCTCTACTGAATTAGGCTTCTGGAGCCCTCCTTCCAAACCCAGTTTTCCCAATCGTTATTATTGCTACTTGCCATTTTAACACAAGGATTAGTTGACTTTTAATGCATGATTCATGTCCTCGTTTCTCCTTCCTTATTAAATCAATTCTGAGCAGTTTCAATGTTCGTTTTTTAACGTATCTCGGCGTCGGTATTCTTAGCGCGAATTAAGCATTAGTCAAAATAGACATGGTTGTGTGAAAGTTTTCCCGTAGTCTTTTTGAATTTTCATAATGGCAAAATCAGAAATTTTGTGAATTTTGCGTTTATACTGCAGTAAACGATTGAAATTAAACCAGCATTCTAATAAAATGTTTAAGATTGGAATTTTCTTAATCTGAAATGAAATTATGATAGGCAGTGAAAATCTTGAAAGGTTCAGTGGAAGATGTCGAGCAAGCTTGTTCATATTGGCGTACGTGCCAGCAATTTAAAAAAGAGCGTAGTATTTTGGCGTGATGCTCTTGGATTAGAAGTTGCTAACCAGACGGAGAACTGTTACGATTTAACTGATGGTTATCACAATTTCCGTGTATTTCAACATAGTGGGGATTCACGTCCTTCACATGTTGGCAGAATGTTAGACTATCTTCATATAGGTGTACGTGTGCCTGATTTAAAAACTGCGGCTGAACGCTGTCAGGAGTTAGGGTTTCAAATTTTCTCCGATGGTTTAGGAGGAAAACAGGTACTAGATCCGAACAACCTACAAGAAGGAGCTTTCAAAGTTGAAGATCCAGACGGAATTACTGTTGATATTACAGAAACAAAAACGCAATGGCCAGGGGTTGAATTTTAGCCAAATTAATCTAGGGAGGTGAAATTAAAACTAAAGGTGCAACCGCAAAATACCTAGATCATAAAGAATGATTTCACCTAGAGTCCCATGTAGGTTACAATTTGTGTGTTTTTACTATTTAAGTATAATATTTTAATTAACAAATTAGGAGAGGGTTAAAATGAAAGTTAGATTGATGTTTTGTTTTATTTCCATACTAATTGTTACTATTTTCATCGTATCGTGTGGCGAATCTGGAGACACAACAACCAAAATCGTAACTCCCTTGGAGAAATCCACGGACGATGAAGATATTAGAGTTACTGAAGTCCCTGAAATTAACTTTGCCGCCGAAGAAGCGGCAATCCGAGCATTACACAAGTCTCATGACGACACCGTTAACGTGCAAAATCCTGAAGCTAATAAAATTATGGAGTCTTGGTTAGACAGTGGCAGTGTTCTGATGGCTCACACTTTCTTCGGTAACCTTGCCGCTGGTAGGACTAGACAAAAAGTGAGAGCCTTGTGGACTCAAATATTATCACGCAAAAACAGATGGCAAATGGTAACTAAAATTGAAACGGTTAAGATTGAAAAGAAAAGAGGTCAATTGGCAGTCGCCGAGGGAACATTTCAATATGTGGCAAATAAAACGCTACCACTAAAGGCCCTATATCAGAAGGGCAAGGAAGGCGATTGGAAGGTTAAAGCCGTCGATTACGGCGACAGTGGTCTCATTAAGGGTTTTAAAATATCGGGTTGATCTAACGAAATTAATATCGGCATTATTCCTGAAAGTTACAGCGTTCATATAATCTCATTTCGCCATTGTTTTGATGGTGAAATTCAAGTCTTATTTCTGCGCGATTGCTGGTTTTGTGAATAAGCCTATGCTTTCCTAGTTGATGAGGTGTAACCAGTCGTGTAATAGAAAATCAACACGCTGAATCAAAAGCGAGACGCGTCCCATCACTGTGTTTCCGAAAGCAGAACCGAATCCAATCATCAAGAAGACAATTCCAACCTTAGAAACCCCGCCAACAACACCCCGATGCTCAACGGAAAAGAAGAAGTAAGTCAACGTTGAAATTACACCAATAAGCATCAGGACTGCTCCAAAGATTTCAGGGCTACTTAGGGTACCCGCATGAATCTGCGCAAATGGAGTTAGCGTGCCATGAACTTGGCGGAAGATGTCTGCCTGCATAACGTTGGGAATTGCTAAGCCTGAGAAGATACCCATCAGGATAGCAATTGGGTAACGAATCAGCCAGGCGTAGCCAGGGATTAGGCGGGCAAAGAACAATAGTCCTATACCAATTGGGATTAGCTTGGTCAGCCCCCATCCCAGAGGCCATTGAGTAATTGCTTGCCAAAACGGGGTCCATGCGAACGGAATCAAACCTTGGTGAATTGACAATACGATACTATACCCAACCGAAATGCCAACGAAAAGGTGCTCAGCAAAGCGGTAGAGAGGATTATCATGGTAAAGAAAGCTGTATATGCAAAGCGTAAGAAACGCTGCGATCCAAATACCAATTAGTTTTTCCATTGTCTACACTTTCTATAGGTTCTCATCTTTGCGTTTCTGGATAAAGAAAGCAATGTTGCCCAAGATGACCAAGCCGAAAATCAAGAGGTGAACGAAGGATTGAACGCTCATTCCAGCTGTTGCCTTTGCCGGGGAGTCAATCAATTTTTCGTACTCAGCCGCGCCCAGAAGGCCCGGCATCAAACCGATTAGCTGTCCTGTTTGCATATAGGGATACATCTGTGAGACAATCACACCCGTCACACCAGCCGCAATTTTTTGATTATATCTTGTATTGATGTACGCAATCCAATCCTCTGTTGTCGATGAGGCAGCTAAATCCAGAACCAGGTCAATCTGGCTGTAATTTTTGATGCCCTTCATCATCGGAATATCGGCAAGTGATTTTCCAGCATAATCGCTGTCGAAAACGCTATCGATTGCGGTCCCCATGCCTAGCATGACCTGTATACTTCCTGGTCGGAAGCCTAAATAGACGTAATCTTCGCCGTCAATCGCGCCGGTTGCCTTTGCTGTGTCCTGCATAATTTCATAACCCAATTCGTATCCGTCCGTCACGAGGGTCATCCCAATGACTCGGATCTTTTTCTGAAAACAGTGCCGTAAGAAGGCTACTCCCATCGGCTGGAGCTCTGCCATGGATGAGGGGCTATAGTCGAATGCCACCAGAACTATTGAGCCGGGAGGGAAGGCCTCAATGTAGTCGTATATTTTGCGCGTTGGTTCAGAGATGGTAATCGGAAAACTAACTTTTAACAGTGTGGGAATAATTACTGCTAAGGCGACCAAAACAAAGATCACCCGCCGATCGATTCTCATCAATTTTTCGAGCATTTTTTTAATCTCCCCCGCCCAGATAAGAGCGCTCAATACCCAAGATGATGCGGATAGATTGGGAGATAACGCCTAGACTAACACCGAGAATAACTCCTCTTCGTGATGAGAGATTGGGATTTTCCAAAATCCATTGCCGTGCTTTGGAAGGTAGATTATCACCAAATGGCATGATCTTATTCCAGATGAGATCCCCAATTGGTGCATTGCCGATCATCACAATCAGTGCCGCAACAAGTAGGAGTGTGGCTTCTAATGTTCGAGCGCGAAAAGCACGATATGCCGCTGATGCAATGAAAAAAGCGAGGAGAGAAAACATAGTGGCATCCATTGGAACTTGTATGTAATTGAATAACCACTTAAATATCTTATGGTTTTGGCCTAAAGGAATCCCTATTGCAACCATAACAATCATACCGATGAAGACAAAGAAACTGTATTGCCAATACTCGGCACGACGCCGTATGCGCACCCAGTGCGTTTGAACTAGTGTTGCCACACCCAATACAAGCGCAAAAGGACCAATGATCAACGACCAGGTAATAACCTCAGCCCTAAGAGCTTGGGAATACGGATGAGGGCTAAATTCGATCAACACCATTACAATCCCAAACAAAAAACAGAGGGCTAATGGAACCTGTCTTCTCATAAAGCCTCCAAATACCGAGAATATCCCATTTTCTAATTACTGACTCTGTCAAAAAAAGTTGTTATCCAATTAATGCCGAGGAGTTCAAGGATAATGCCGACGACAATAGCACCAAAAATCATCAGTTTTCCGTAATCTTGTCCTTTGAGACTGCCAAGTAACATTGGTTCGCGAGACAAATATGCACTGGCTGCATACAGTTCTTCTCCAATCAGTGTATAATCGCAAGCAGCGATAAAAAAGGGCAGCTGATGTTCTTTGTCAGTACCCGCAATCTGAATAGCACCAACAGAATTGCCGGTTTCAGCTAGGATCAGCGACTCGGCAAAGAAAGTTCCTTGCAAGAATACCGCTGCTGGTTTTTCGCGAAGCATTATACCGTCAACACCTGCTGCATAAGCAAATTGGCTTTCAGTTAGAAAGAAAATATCTTCTTCGTGATAGGCATCGGGATGACCTTCATCCAGATATGCCGTTTTCACCATCTCACGAACAACGTTCATTACAATTGGGTCGCTGCATGGAACACGAAGAGCAGTTTCATAGTTAGCGGTTCTTCGGGCAACCTGGCTGAGGATATTCATACTAGCAATCGTGGCTACGTTGCTAACACCTCCCAACCCCACGATGTACAAGATTGAACGGCCCATTTCGGTTGCTCTGCCGATTGCCTCGTCTACTGCCTCTAATCCTGGAATACGCCTGATAAAAATGTCCTTGCCGCTTCTTGTTGCATGATATATGGAGTAGATGACGACAACAGAAAAGAGAACGACGGAAAGAAAGAGCCATTTTTTACCTGTATGAAACCAGCTAGCCGTAGCCTCAACGCTTGTTGCTTCCGAATCTGCTGTGGCTCCAGATGCATTGATGGCTTGCACTAGGTATGAGTAGATTATGCCTCTCTCAACCGTATCATCAGTATAATCCGTTTTACCTGTCTCAATTGGGGATTCGGTAATTGTTTCAAAATCACCTTCTGAAGATTTGCGCAGTATGTTGTAGCCAGTAACGTTGTTTGCTCCATCGTCGTCATCCACCGATTTGCTCCAGCTAATAATTATACTGGTTCCATCATCATTTTTTTTGTCTTTGGCTTCAATATTTGTGGGTGGAGCAGGTAAGTTTTCAGTAACAGCTTCATCAGGAACGCGGAATTCTTCGGAAGAAAACTCGGATGATTGGGCGAAAGTAATTTTACAGGTAAAAATCAATATCAGGCCTAGGAGGCAGGCCCTATTAAGTTTCATGTATCTTGAAGATCTCCTGACGTTTGGACGTGTATGGCGTATACAATCCAAAATCGATTATACACTGAATGAGATTAAATTTCTATGCAGTTAAACCAATACGCGTTGAATACAAAAATATATGTAGGCAAAAAGCTGGATTTTCTAATATGGTCTAGACTTGATCTGATTTATGTTACTGATTTAGAAAACAGGTTATCCTATTTCTGGAATTTCGAGGATGCTGGCGCCATCCACTGGACTGCAAATTTCAATAAAAGGAGGGATTTCCTTTGGTTCAAAATACTGATGTGTGAGTACATCTACAAGTTCATCAACGTGATCCAATTGAACGAGAATTGAGATACATCCGCCAAGTCCCGCGCCAATCAGTCCTGCACCATGAACACCACGATTTTGACGAGCAAAATCAACTAGCGAATCAAGTTCTGGACAACTTGCAGCATATGCACCTGGTTGCCTATAGATTTGTGCGCTGTCATAATTTTCATCCTTCTCTAGAAATGATATGCACTGATCGAGATACACATTGCTGATATCAGGTTCAAACCGATCTGTTCCGTTGATGGATACACGATCTCCTTCATGGGAAAGATTGATTAACTCACCGAAAATGCGGATATCACCCAGCCGCAAAAATTTTACCGCCTTCCGGCTTCGTTCACATTCAGCTATGCCATAGAGACAAACGCCCCGAATCCGGTATCCTTCTTCCTCTTGGTAATGGCTTCGGTACAGGGTTTCCAACATATCTTCCTGACGAGGAAGCAGGGCGGAAATTTGAGCACGTGCCGCACGAATTGGCAATGTTTTAAGCATCCGGTATAGATCCGTAGTTGGTATCCCCAAAAAACTCGGATGCAGATCTCGAAAGAGTTCAACGGGGTCAAGAATCTGAGGGTAATCCCTCTTAAGGATTTGAAGTCCGATTTTGTACCCAGCAACACGCTCATTATACGTGTTTTGAGCGGACGCAGACTTTTTCGCTTCAATCCCACAATGGCAGATAACGATTCGGTAATCGGAAGGAAATGGTGCATGCGAAACATTGATGGGCAAAAGTTCAATATGCGATATTTGCCCTTCACGTCCTAAAATTATGGCGGCATGATCTCCAATCCCGCCACGTACCCCGATATACCATTCCGATCTACCCAGCATATCAATGAGTGTCTTGGACTCATAAGAGAGCGCGTTAATGGCTATTATAGCATAAGCTACTGCCACGACCAACGACGAGGAAGATGAAAGTCCGGAAGCAACTGGCAGATTGCTATCAATCAGCAAGTTCATGCCACTAAAATTTTGCCGGTAAGATCCGTTCGATTGGCGTTGATCTTCCTGAAGCATTAGGATAACTGCCTTGGCATAATCAGACCAATCAACTAGAATACCTGCTTCTTGCCGTTTAATGCTAACTTCTTGTGTCCAGATTGACCAATCAACCGGTTCTTTGGGTAAAATATCCGAAATCCGGAAGGATCTCTTTCCAAATTTTGGGTTCACGTTTTTTAAGATGACGCTGTCATCAGATCTAGGCTGGGCAATCACTCGTGTTTCACCAATTGCTATGGGGTTAACAGATCCGCCCTGATGGTCAATGTGCATGCCAATCAGGTTAACGCGACCAGGAGCTTTGGTAATAACAGTTTCTGATTGATTGCCAAAAACGAGCCCAAAGTGATCAATTAATTTGACATAGTCAACCTTTTTATGTGCGTTGAAGAACTGTCTCCATTTTTCAAGTGAATGTTGTTTCAAATGGTGCATCTTTCAAGGAATAGTAACGATATTAACGCATTTTACCCGAAGATAATTTTGGTGATGGTTTGCAGGTTATTGCCATAGATTTATCAAAGTATCAGGTGCTAAGGCTATGAATTATGATGTGGTATTCAGTTTGTGTGTTTCCATCTGCTGATTAAGCCGGTTTAGGTGATCTTGGTACTTCTGATTGAGCGCTAAATCATTTAATTCATTAGGGTCGATTTCCGTGTCAAATAACAAGGAGTCTTTCTGCCAATTACTGATCAGTTTATAACGACCATCGTAAACCAGCCGCCACTTTTTCAAACCTGAAAACACGTAATTCCTATGAACATCAGTTTGTGCTTCCAATAGGGATTTCAAAGAGCTGCTATCCATTTCTTCTGGGATTTCCAAACCGGCATATTCCAGAAAAGTAGCGGTTAAATCAAGGATGGTGGTGGGTAAAGTAGAGACAACTTGCCGGCCGACTTTCGGTCCTGATACAACCAGCGGAACACTTACAGATGGATGGTAGGGATCTCCTTTTCCCCATCGACCACGGTCACCAAGCATTTCGCCGTGATCACTGCTAAATACAATCAGTGTGTTGGATAAATCCCCGCGTTTCTCAAGTGCTCCTAAATATAATCCGATCCAGCGATCGATGTTCTCAATCATCGCGGCGTAGTTTCGTCGGATAGCTTGATGTGTTTCAGCCGGGATTTTATCATCGTTAGGCAGTGGGAAAACCTCATTTCTGTATAGTTCAGCCATACTTTTGGTAATGTCCATAGGTGCATGCGGGCCGGTAAAGTTGACCTGAAGAAACCATGGTTGACCAATCGGGACTGAATCGATAAGGTTCAAACCATTCTGACCGATCCAGTTATCGCAATAGGATACGTCCGGTAGAGGAGTAGGGAAAGTTGTCCCTTCTCTACCTCGTCGTTGGTCAAAATCCTGGATATGCCGTTGTCTCAGACCCTTTTCCTCAAGATACTGCATGTAAGGGCCTTGTGGTTTGTCCCGACTGCTGTTGACGCCATCCATTTTTCCTTCATTGTTAATGCCATCTGAAAAGCCCCATTCGGTCAGGAATCTTTTGCCATCTAAACCCCAGGCTGACTGACCGGAAGTGCAAGCTCCTTTATTAAGATCAAATTTTCCGCAACCTAATACATGGTAACCTGACTCACGGAGTTGACGATAAAAAGTATATTCGTTCAGTGGGTAGTCATCTTGGTTGTCCTTGACAGGACAACGATCATATTCCTTACCTGAAGCCAAGGTGGCGCGACTGGGTGCGCACAGAGGAGATGCGCAGATAGTCTTGGGGAAGGTCATACCTGCTTGTTGAAGCTGATCCAAGTATGGGGTTCGTATAGGTAGATCTAGGTTATTTCCTATCCAATCGAAACGAAGTTGATCAGGAAATAGAAATAGGATATTCGGTCTGTTTTTGTTGTCCATCTTGTCTTTGTGTATCTGCTATTTTACTTAATTATAACTCTAGCGTTTAAATCATCAGAGTGTTAAAAATGTGTTGGCTTCTCACCGATTATTTAAAAGCTGTGAGTTTCCAGACTTGATTGAGTGTTTACCTGTGATTGTAATATTACTCAGTTGATGATAGTTAGGTCACCGTTAATACGTTACAATACGATTTTTTATTCCAGATCAGTCTCTTGATAGCCTTAGTTGAAATATAATTAGATCCTAACTGGTGTTAAAAGTTATAGTATTATTGGCGCCGTCGACTATTCGATCCTGAGAAACTGGTTTTCCAGTCAATGCTTG
>DTUY01000407.1:12719-13999 GCA_012963885.1 Candidatus Poribacteria bacterium
AATAAAGTTCAGGTTAGGATATGGAATGGTTTCGTATCGAAGATGGGTTGGCGTGATCTCTTTTTGAAATTTGTTAACAATATCAAAAAGCAGGCAGGAATAGAGGATAGGGACGATATTGTTACTTTGTTTGATTTAATTGGTTTAGATGAAGGTGATTAGGTGAATATAAATTGTAGTGTGTTTTGATGCCTGTGTTGGAGAAGGTTTGATCCTAACCTTTGATAGGCAACTTTGAATCAAGCAAAGGTCCCAGACTATACGTTGCTCCATCTGCTGATCCTAGCCGATAGTTCTCCAGTTTTTAAGCTGGTTGGGAATGCTCTTAAGAAAGTTGAGGGTCTACTGGACTAGCACTAAGAATCAACCAATGGTGAATAATGTCTACGTAAAACGGAGTTAATTTTCAGAGATCCCATGTTGGCTGATTAAGTGGTTGACTAAGTGAAAATATTGTAATACACTTAGGCGCTTATGTATGTTTTTTAATATAGATAGTGGAAAACTATCAAATTTTAACTGTTTTTGATGCTGATTACGTTCAGAAAACAAAATAATTAGGAGTTGCAATTTATGAAAAACTTCATGCTAGTTCTGTTAGCTCTGGGTTTGGTGATGACATTCGGAGTTGTCGTCCAGGCGAAAGTTACAGCACTTCCCCATGTATTTAACCTCTCTTTTAATAATCAAGGAAATCCTGGTAAAGACTCCAGCGAAAATGGCAATAACGGTGAGTTGAAAGGTGGCGCAAAGTGGGTAGCTAACGGTTACTCTGGCGGTGCCGTACAACTTGATGGCGGCGATGGCCATGTGGAAGTCGTGGTAGATGTGCCGGAGAAAAATTTCACCATGGGTGTATGGGTTAAAACCGATGATGGTGAGGTAGGAATTTATTCTGTCCTGGATGGTGTTGCTGGCGCTGGTGGACATGACCGGCATTTCTTTTTGAGCGGCGGCAAAATCAATTTCAGGACTTGGAAAGGTCCCGCTTGGGCTACAGACAGAAATGTAGCTGATGGGAAATGGCATCATATTGCCTTAGTGGCTAAGGATGGCGCTGGACAAACAGCCTATGTTGATGGGGATAAGGTTGGAACCCATGCCTATGATCATTCTGATTTTGATTGGCAAAAACGTGTTTGGATCGGCTTTTCCAATGACGCTGCAAAGAACTACTTTAAAGGGCTAATTGACGGAGCTTCTTATACTGCTGCGGCCTTAACAGGGGATCAAGTTAAGATGAAATTAATGGTTTCTGTAGAACCTAAAGGCAAATTAGC
>DTUY01000408.1 GCA_012963885.1 Candidatus Poribacteria bacterium
GTTTGAGAAGAAAAGATTCGGGTCGGCTACTAAACGCGCGATTTGGGCTATCGTGGGGTTTGATGAACGTCATGCGCGTCCAACGTGGTGTTCTGGTTACCAGCGATAACACCACCTATACCGAAGTAACAGTTTCAATCGGTAACCATTCAACCTGGGCAATTTTAAGTAGAAAGGCTTTTGGTCTGGACAGTCCGATGGAAATCGAAATGCAAGTTAAAGCGGGACTTTAGCTGTACGTTGTTACTGCTGAAATGATTGGCGACCAACTTCAACCGAATGACAAAGGCATCATTCAACAAACAATTGACCGCATCCAGAAAGAAGTCGGCACAATAGATCCACCATTTAACGAGTAAAACAATTCTACTGATAGGAACTGACACCAAGAGTAATAGCAATATAAGGCAATCTTAAAATTCAGATTGGATAAAATGCAACTGAGGTAAACCAACGATTGTTAAAGATCTCACTAGAAATAAGGATCTAATAGAAACCAAGGCGATTGACTCTGTTTGATCCCTATGTCCAATGGAGAAATTTGCTAGATTTCAGGCTGGATTCCAAATCAAGGCTGAATTGTAAGGAAAGGGAAAAATACCCATGACGGGTGGAGAAATTTTTGTTGAGTGTTTAAAAGCTCAAGGGGTGACTTCTATTTTCGGCATGCCAGGCGGACACCTGAACCCTGTTTATGAATCACTTTACAAAAACCGTGAACAGATTAGTCACTATGTGGTGCGTCACGAAGGTGGTGCTGCCTTTATGGCCGACGGCTACGCCAGATCGACGGGCGATGTTGGTGTCTGCTTGACCATTCCAGGTCCCGGTAGCACCAACGCCTCAACGGGATTGGGAGAAGCCTATACCGCCAATTCGCCAGTGCTACTAGTGACGGGTCAAAACCCGTCGCATCTGGCACAAAAAGATCCTAGCAAGAGCTTTCATGGACTCGACCAACAAGCGTTTCTATCTCAAATCACCAAGCATATCGAAATTGTAAGAACAGTAGATCAGATCCCGGGAGCGGTCAATCGAACCTTTGGTTCGATGCGTTCTGGTCGACCCAAACCCACACTTATTGAACTGGCAACAGATGCGCTGACGGCCGAAGTTGACTTACCGATCCCTCCTCGAAATGATGGGATACATCCTTCTGCCGATGCTAGGAACTTGGGACAAGCCTTAGATCTAATCCAACAATCCAAACGTCCTTTCATTCTGGCTGGCAGTGGCGTCAATCATAGCCGCGCCATGACCGAGTTGGTACAGTTAGCCAAATACCTCAATGCGCCCGTAGCTATGACAGCAATGGGTAAAGGGGGCTTCCCTGAAGATTCGCCGCACTCGCTGGGTGTATTCCGAAGTTCGGTTACTCGGGAGGCCACTGAACGTTCAGATTTAATGATAGCGCTCGGTACCCGCTTTGTCTACCGAGAAACCAGCAACTGGACAATGGAGATCAAACAACCTCTCCTTCAGATTGATGCCGATCCAGCCGAAATCAGTAAAGAGTATCCAGCTCAAGTCGGCATCTGCGCTGATATCCGAATCTGCTTACAACAGTTGAATCAAGCACTTCAGGATCAACCGCGTCAAGATGGATGGGGAAAACAGACGATTCAACTGCATCAACAGTTCGAGGAAAATGAAAGACCTCGCTTAGTCGAAGATCTACGTGCCGCTATGCCTAGGGATGCCATTTTAGCCGTTGACGTCCACATCGATGGTTATTCGACTTTGCCTCACTTTCGGGTCTACCACGCCGGTACATTCATCTATTCACCGATTTCGGTCAGCATGGGGATTGCCTTGCCAGCCGCTATCGGAGCGCAAGTGGCGTATCCAAATCGAAAGGTGGTGGCGATTGCTGGAGACGGAGGTTTTCTGATGACCAGCCCTGATCTAGCTACGGTGGTCAAGTACAATCTACCAATCGTCATCATTGTAGTCAACGACAACAAGCTGACCTCTATTGAAGGTGGACAGATCAGGCAGTTTGGGGCAACCTTAGGCATTAATTTGGTCAACCCAGATTTCGTCAAGTTTGCCGAGTCATTTGGCGCAGTCGGGCTTCGAGTGCACGATCCATCCGATTTTCGACCTACACTGGAAAAGGCATTGGCTTTGAACAAACCAACATTAATTGAGGTTGTGAAATAGCAAATCGAGAAAGTGCCTGATCTGTAAGAAATTCAACAACGTATTGATCGTTGACGCGACTCCAATTATGGTTTAAGATTAAGCCTTATTTTATACGAAGGAGACCTGCATGTTTAAATGCGCAATTCTGGGCTGCCGCGGTCGTGCACGTTCGCACGCCAAGGCATATCAGGACATCACAGTCGGTAAACTGGCATCAATCTGTGACATGAACAAAGAACGATTGCACGAATTCGGTGATATGTTTGATATCGACCAACGTTATACTGATATCCACGAGATGCTGGAAAAGGAGAAACCTGACCTACTCCACATCGTTACTGCGCCAGTCCTTCGGGGCACAATGCAGTTCATCCGCTACCCATTAATGAACATTGCTTCCGAGCATAGAGTACCAGCGGTGATCATTGAGAAACCAATTGCAGTGATGGGAGAAGATTGGCGACAAATCCGTGATTTGGCTGATAGAACCGAAACAAAATTCGCCGTCAATACTCAACTCCATTTCCATCCCAAAAACTTGGAACTCAAGCGAGATGTCACCGAAGGAAAAATTGGGGAAATCAAACTGATCGAAGCCAGTTCACGCAATCCACCTGTTGATCAAGCCCCGCATACTCTACAACTTGTTTCCTCCTACATTGACAACTCACAACCAGTAAAAGTGATGGGACAAGTTTCCGGTAGCAACCAACTTAATTCCGATCAGCCTTCACCTGATAACGCCACTGCGCGAATTGAATACGCTAATGGCATACAGGCTTCTGTAGCTTTTGGTCCAGAGATGGCAATTCGTGTCTTATCGGAAACCTCTAACAACCGCCACAAACGCGTCTGCGTTTTCGGTACCAAGGGGTTTGTCCATTGGCGTTTCGAGAGTTGGGAAAAATTCACGAATGAATACGGATACCAAAGCGGGGATTTGAGTTACGGAGAGGAGAATGCAGTCGCGCAGATCGGGTTGACCGAGGCAATGTTTGATTGGCTTGAAGACAGGAATAAGGTACATCCGACCAACTTAAAACAGTCATTGGCCGAATTCAACCTGCTACTTGGAATTTATCAAAGTGGATTAATTCGTCAACCGATTGACCTGCCTTTCGATCCACCCGACAATTTCATCCAACACATGAAAGATATCCTGTAAATTCACAGCTTACGCGAGTTATATATTGTGAGGGTATCAATAACCGTTTAGTGGATTGTAACGAATAGGAAGCCAAGATCTGTTGCCAGATTTCTTCGAATCCGCATATTATCGAAGCTCGGAGCCCATGAACCAAACCGTATGTATCTACTGGGATCTTTTCCTATAGTAGTCTCGGTTTGCTTCAACGCATCCATGGCATACAATAAACACGAGCGAAGTTGGCCGGAAACAGTCTTCAATGCCTGCCTGACTTGCTAACCCAACAGACCAAGAGTAACATACACTCCTCCAGAATCGCATTGCAGACACCTAAAGCTAGTCAGAGGAATTCAGGTAGTCGAGAAACTATGAACCTATCCCGATAATCGGGAGCATGTTATTATATTCTCCTCACATGGAGATGAAATGGCT
>DTUY01000409.1 GCA_012963885.1 Candidatus Poribacteria bacterium
CCGAAATGTGATGGAACGGCTTTCTTGTTCGACAACAACTAAAACCTCTCAGTTGCGTACCTATGCTTTTTAATACCATTACCGCATTCTCACTAACAAACTTGTTCTGATCTTTCAATGCTACTAACAGAGCAAGTGCGGCATCCTCTTTATTCTTTACAGTTGGAAAAAGCAATCACCAGAATTATGGTTGCGACACTCACGCTTAATCCCAGATATCTGTAAAGTACTACATAACCATAGGACGAGGCCCAAACACCACCTATCAGATTGCCTAGAATCCCCCCAATGCCTCCTATAACAGAAACTAGTGTTTGCCCCGTAGCGCGAAAGGCTTCAGGTGTGATTCGGTTGATAATCTGAATCGCAGCTAGATGATAAGCACCAAAGGTGAATGCATGGAGTAACTGAACAACCAGAATGATTTCCCAACTTGGGGCAGCAGCTAAAACAAAAAAACGGATTGCCATTGCCACATAAGCACAAATAATAGCTGTCACCGCCCCAAATCGCTGAATCAGTTTGTTAGAGAAAGCAAGCATAATTACTTCTGCTCCAACGGCTACGATCCACGGAAGGCCTTTCATATTATCTGTAACCCCCAGCGTATCCAAATAAACGTTAAAAAAAGCAAAGAAAGGACTGAAAACGAAACTACGGACGAAGACACAGAAAAAGAAGACGATGGCAAAAGGATGCAGATAAATTTTCAGTGCTTTCCAATCCATTTTTTCTCGTCCTGATGGGGACATATCAGGCATATAGCTGGCTTGAATAGCAGCTAGCAGGCGAAAACCAGATACTCCAAAGAACATCGGCAACAACACCTCAGCTGTTCCACCAGAGGACGAAGAAAAGATCAGTATGGACAGAAGAAGCGGCACCATATAGCCAACCGAGCCCCAACTCCGAATCCTCCCATAGTCACCACCTTTATTCGACAGGTAATCAAGCGTCCAAGTATCGATCAATGGGATACTGGGCCGAAAGAAAAAGGAAAACAGTCCCATAATAATACATATCAGCACAAAGGTTTGACTGCTCAGAAACCAGAATAAAGGAAACAAAACAGCTGAGACTAAATGCATGGTTATCACTATCGGTTTACGTCTTTGCAGCAGATCACTAGTAAGACCCCAAATCATAGGACTGAAAATCGATACTGCTGATGGTACTGCGAACAGAATGCCAAGCTGAATATCAGACAGGCCGCGCCGCTTAAAGTAGACGTTACCATAAGTGCCGAGTAGAGATAAAGAAGCAAAAGAAAGAAACTGGAGGGTAGCGAAGTGCCAAGCTCCTCGGTGGTTGTTCTGGGGTGAGATCAAATTAAGAGCTTATATCAAACTGACAGATGTTTAGGTGAACTCGCCTGCGCCCTTTAGGATCTTCAAAGGAGACGGAAGCAAAAGCAAGATTCCAATCACCATTATTAATCCTCCTGTAAGAATGATAATTGTTTCTTTTGATACATCTATGAAATGCTATGATTTTTTCTTTATCTATCAACACCAACAAACCTCATCTGTTTAAGCCCACTTTATTGGTACAAATGTATTAAGACTAAAAAATGATAGCATTATTTTCGCCAGCAATGTGAAAAACAGTGGCAAAGGGAGGATAAGCTGAAGGCTTGTACACACTCTCATTAGTGCCAGTCCGCCACAAATTGCGAGCAGACATAAGGCCAAAATCAGGATCAGATATCGTCTCATCGCATTGCTCTTCAGTTATACTGAGAATTCAGATGAAGCATTCTATCACGATTTCCGTATCGGGGTAAAGCGGGGGAGTCAGTCTGAGCCTGCAATGCAGAAAATGAACCCACCCACACCGGCCTGAAGTCTAGTTCAAACCAGCACGGATGGGTTATGTGGTTTTAGCCTCTAGCTGAAAGGTATTGCCACATTGAAGTATAGGTGTAAACTGCAGTTACCGAAGTTTGGACTGCCGTGGGGATAAATTCTCCGTCCTTACTTGCCACTATGTCTAGATCTTAGCACTGGTACTAAAAACAGTGTTAAGTCTGTTGTGCTGGAGCAACTTTTTTGCTACAATCTTCCTATCCCTTTATAACCCAGTTCAGTTATGGATGGGTAAAGATGTCAGGCTATGGATGATCTGACTAATAGGACGTATTGCCAACTTCCATCACCCGACAATTATAGCAGGAACATTGTCAAGAGAGGAAAGAACCAGGATGTGAGAAGTAGGTTGGGCTTCACAGGATATGACGCCGGTCCGTCCAGCAATAATTCAGAGTCAAAAGCATCGCCGCATTCGGCAGCCAGGTGGTGGGACGGAGCTAAGGGCTTGTTTGTACTGATAACCACGATTACGTCTTAGCTCTCGGCTGATAGTCGATTTATGCACGCCGATAACGTTAGCAATCATTGACTGATTATATCCTGTTTTCAGCAACGAATATATTCCGTACCTTTGCTCCCAAGTGAGTAGTTGCACTTACAAGTTGAATTCACGCTTTATGAGATTCAACTGCCGATCGTACTGACTGGAATTTTCATATAAGGTAAGACACGAATTATTCACCACGAGACAGAGGAAATTCAGCATGTCACTCAACCACACAGATATCATGTTAACCTCGGAGGATTTTGCTATCTATCGCAAGAAGGGTTATTGGATCAGCCCCGTGCTCTTCGACGATGAGGAGGTGCTGGCAATGCGTCTTTTGGGCATAGGCCAGAACACGGAAATCAAAATCAAGATTCTCATACGGCTTAAAAGTACTATGTTATGTGTAAGATGATCTTTCCATCTTGAAACTTATCTGAATGCCTATTTGCAACTTGTGTGACATTGTCTTTGAAATGGTGCCTGTCAAATTACTTTTGAGTCCACTTGAATATTTTTGGCATCTCAATTCTTTCCTTCTTTTCCTGCTCAATTAGCTCTGGCATTGTAAATTCACTTCCCCACTTACCTTTCAAGCGACCTTCCTTCACATCAATATTCTCCCAAATAAAATTGATAGCTATCTCATAGAGATTGATTGCCTCAGTAGATAGTCTTAGCGCATCCTCCCAATCAGACTGATTCCCGTTAAAGCCATATATCAAAGCAGATATTGCGGCCAAAACCTTGCGTTCATAGTAATCAGATAGGAGTTTGTACGATTTCATATAATTGTAGACGGTAATAGCCTCTTCCTTGTTCTTTACCACAACTTTCATAGCGGTTTCTGCTTCTCTCAAGCTCTCTTCACCAAGTTTTCTGATGTTCCTCATGTGGGCTTCTGGTGTTGTTGGATAACTCCCAAACCCCCAAATCATTTCTTGTGCCCTAGGATGATCGTAATTCTTGGAGTAGTCTGATCCATTATTGTTTCTATACATATTGCCAAATTGAGCTACGACCTTTGCATAGTGTCTTATTGGAAGAAGCATGGCACCCATACAGGTGAGACTAGATAGCTCCATCGTGCATCTTGCTCTGACCACCACCAGTAGGGGAGTATAAGCTGATGGGAAATGCCTCGGTCCATCGGACACCATGCTATCGCACTTAGCTCAGGTGTTATATATGCCGAAGCATTGTAAGCATTCAGAAAATGTTGAGCCGCTTCCTTGTTACCATAACGCCCTTCCAGTGCTTTCACCCAAGGAGTGTCTGAATATGTTACATTGTTGCTTGCGTAATATCCCAAAGCAGCTCTGAAAAGTGGATTGGAATCATATCTCAGACACCAAGATAAGAACCCGACACAATTCGGCACTTTCTTATATTCCCGCACCATTTCATATGCAAGCTTTGGTGAGTTATGTGGGAATCTTCCTTCAAAGTTGTGGTGAACGATCTCGATTATCATTGGTAACCCCGACTCCTCTGCCCAGTTGAATACCATTGGATAAGGTTTCGCGTCGGTTATCTTTCCCCCATTATGCATGACCGAGACCCACAGGTTATTGTAAACATTCTTGGACACGATATCCTCTATAAAATCGTCTAATGGCAACATCCAATTCATCATAGATTTGGAAAAGCTCCGCAATTGCCGCTTCGGTGTATGCCCGTGTCAACTCATTTCGGACACCGTATTGCGCTCCCATAGCATTCTTCATATTATGACGCCAGTCCACAGTGTCTGATTCGGGCATATCTTTATTCATACCATGTGCCCTGGCAAAGGCTGGGGTTGTAACGATCTGGTAAGTAAAAAGGTAGTTCTTCATACCAAGTTCATGAGACCTTTTGAAGATCCATTTCATGTGTTCAATCATTTGTTCAGACTGTGCTTGAGTGAGGCATTTTGCCTCAGGAAACTCTTCGCTTCTGATAAGTAGGTCTGGCCATTGAGTCTCCTGCCAAGGTTCAACATAGTAGAATATACCGTTATATCCATACGATGCCCATTCTCTTAGGTTTCTATCCCAAATATCCCTATCCCAGAATATCCTGACCTCGTTATTTTGGCCGTGCTTTTCATGCCAATAGGGGTTTTTGACTTGCTCAATAGCAATCCTATGTTCAAGAACAGGTGTTTGAAGTATAGTGCTTGCCTCTTCTGGCATCTTGACACTGTAGTTTGTTTGGCTATAGGACTTTATGGGATTTACAATAGATGCCATGGTTATTATGATAGATAATACTGTGCACAGACACTGATTAGACCTTTTTACAAACATCATAATTCTATAATTCCTTAGCACTGATAATTGGAACTAGTTCAATTAAGCCGACATTTCCCATATGGACCTGCCCGCGACTACCACGGGCAGGTTTTCAACCATTGTAGAAGATACACGCTGACGAGCTCAAGACGGATTTTACTATCATGGACGCTCTTTTAGGGTGTTTGCGTCCCAATGGTAGCCATCGGAGGCGACCGTTAGTCCTGCTCGCGCGAATTTGGGCAGACCTCCCTCTCGAGTTTCGAGTCGTTTCGATTCCTGCGAATACCGTCTTCGTCATGTTGGCACTGGCGCCCATGGCCCGAGTAGTGAAATCCGGCGAAGGATGGTCTTGAACAGTCTCCCGTGTAGATCATATTCTTAATAAAAGGGGAATCTCGAGAATGGTAAGATATTCCATTGTAATATAGCTGATTAGATATTTTGGTTCTTCTCTCAAATTATTGCTCGTCAGGCTCCCAAATGCGATTCTGTCTTGCTTCAAAGAATCCTTGGTTGGTAGACTTGAGACGCCAGATTTCGACTTGTTTAATCTCCATGGTACCGCCGAAGGTATAGCCATGTAGACCTTTGGCTGACTGATAATCCATGTGAGCAGCAACAACAGCTTGGCGGTTATTGGCAAAGACTTCGACTAGATACTTATCGATGAAGATATGCAACTCTAGGTCTTCCTTCTCTGGTAGATCAGCAACGGCAAATGGTGCTTCAGTCTCACCCACTTGAAGGGTCGTTGTCTCTGGATAGATCATAATGGGTAAACCTACATGGTTCTCGTCAGCAAAAAGTTGAAACCCAAATCGTTTTCGCCAAGCTTCCGTTCTATCGATGGTAATCCGTATCTCGAGGGCGTCATAGTTGAGCTCAGTTAGAGTTGAAGTGATCATTTTGCCATTTTGCCACTTGGGCGGTGTCACCTCTAGATCGTTCAAGGTAACAGCGGAGTAGCGTAGAGATTCTAGTTCACGCAACGGTCGAAAGCGGAGGCCACCACTTTCGCTTAGACTTAATTCACGTGGTAGGAACTGAATTGTTCTCTGATTGATTGCTTCATCAAGAGTAGCTAGCCAAGCCCACATCACCCGACGACCGTCTGGTGTCAACAGGCTCTCCGGCGCAAAGAAGTCGCGGTAGACAGGATTGTAGATGGACTGCCCTGGACGCTTCCAATTCATGCGTCCATGCGTTTCAGGTACAAACTGTTCGGCCTTCGCATCCCAATCACCAAGGTAGTAGCGACAACCGAATTGATGGCTAATGCAAAGCAGCATCTGCTTGTCGCCCAACGGAAAAAAGTTAGGGCAAGAAATATCTTCGCCAATAGCTACATCCGGTAGTTCGCGCTTCAGGAAGTTGCCGACAAAAGTCCAGTTGACCAGATCCTTCGACTTGATGAGAGGTGGGTTTTGGCCGCCGGAGATAGCATAGTAGGTATCACCAATGAGAAAGCAGTCTGGATCCCAGTGATTCATTTCAGCATCTTCCCCTTCTGTTGTTTTTGGTTCTACCGGATAAGGTTTTTCCCAAGTCAGAAGGTGGTTGTCTTTGGCAATGGCAATTTGGTTTCGACCAGACGCTTGGCCATGATAAATAGCGGCAGGTCGTCCCTCTTTGGTAATAAAGCCGGTGCCACTGAACATGCCATGGTCAGTGAAGGAAGGCTGTAATTTTGTCGTTTGCCAAGTCCAATGCAGCATGTCTGGGCTAGTGATATGAATAAATGCAAACGAGTGTTTGTCCTGCCATGGGTGGCGCAAAATATAATGCAGATGATAGACTCCGTCCAGATAGAAAGCTACATTGGGATCGCCCGGAGAACTTTCATTACCAGGATGCATTAGATGGTAGTTTAATACTAGTTCATTCGTTACAGTGGTGGTGTTGCTTGTCTCATGCATGGTCAATTGCCTTTACTAGTTAGGTTTGTTTCCTGGGCTATATCCCCCAGTTTGCTCTGGCATCTTGGATACTTATGCGTTCTTTTGCTTTTGGAATTTGATCGGGGGTTTCTCCCATGTGTCGCCAATCGACTTCAGCATCCGCCAACTGATAGCGTGTATCGCAACTCAGCCGAAATCGAGCCGACAAATTGTCTAGGGAACCATGCATTAAATACATGCCGAAAATCATGATATCACCTGCCTGAAAAGGTGTCGATGCCCAACGGAAACCGAGTTTTTCCATTACCTCGTAGGGGTCACGGCTGAACCATCCTTCCAGTAGATCTTGATGCGCATCACTAGCGCCATAGGTCTCTTTTAGCCTCTGGTGTTGGTGGGAGTCAAGACAAACGGCCAATGGTCCCATCTCCAACGAAATATCGTCTAAAGCTGTCCAGACAGTGTATAGTTCTTTACTACCTGCTCCCATATAGACCACATCGCAATGAGCACCCGTATTTTGACCTGGTGGGGTAGCCCGTAACCATTTATGATCTAACGACATCGATGGTCCACCCAGAAAACTGTCAAAAAACGACATGATTCGGTTCGAATTAACCACTTCTAGAAATCCCGGCAGTTGTTGAATGACTGAGTGTGTAAATCTTACTCCATGGTGCTTAGATGATGCAGTTGTCTGATCAATGGTGGCACCTCCTTGGAGAACGCCTTGTGATGACATGTAATTTAAGATTTCCGTTCTAGCTTTGCTAACTAGAGCAGGATCAAAAAACCCTCGCAGTAGCAAATAACCAACTGAGTCAATCTGTTGCCGCAGGGCAGAAATGTCTCCTATCAGATGGTTGCTGTCTTCCAGCTGACAGATGGTTTGCCCAAAAACCAGCTTCTTACGCGCCATCGCTACTTCAGTGCCATCAGGCACATTAGCAAGCTTAGGGGTTATGAGATGATCTGAGTATGTCATGTGTTTTTTTAACCTTTATATCCTGAGGGTATCTTACTTTTCTTAAGCTGATGCATTAATTGTTGCCTCAGCTCTTTTTTAATGCTGGCGAATGCTTCATTGGCCGCTAAGTTAGTCCATTCATGTGGATCCTGGTTATGATCGTAGAGTTCCTCTTCGCCATTGGCACATCGGGTGTAGCGATATTGAGAGGAGCAAACAGAAAAGTGAGGCGTTGCTTTGCCATCCCGAATCGCCATCAGTGCCACCGGTGACCCCATCCAGTCTGAATCGTCTGGATCTTTCAGAAATGGTCGAAGTGAATGACCATCTAACGCCATTTCTTGACCCCCATGTGGTTGTGGAGGTAGGTCACAACAATCTATTAGGGTTGGGTAGAGATCAATATGTGAGACTGGAGATTGGCAAACCTGACCGTTGCCACCACTACCCGGAACATGGATCAGCAAGGGAATCCGTGTTGATTCGTCCCACAGATGCCATTTTTGGATGCAATCCTTCTCACCGACATGGTAGCCGTTATCACTGGTCAGGATCACCATAGTATTGCCACCATTTGGGCTAGTTTCCAGTGCCTGCATCAGTTGACCGATTTGATCATCAACAAAAGCTACTGTCGCTAGATAAGCTTGCACAAACTCCCGCCAAGCTTGGACGCCACCAGCACTAATCAGCGCCTGAAACTTTTGGAAGCCCCAATTCCACCGATGACGTAGAACCGAGGCACAGTCGTCAAGATCGTTTTCCAAGTATGGTGGAAGTCCAACTTCTGCTAAGGGAAACATGTCGAAGTATTTCTGGGGAACATACAGAGGCGTATGTGGTTTGACCAAACCAACACCCAGAAAGAAGGGGCGAACCGACTCCCTCTGCAGGATTTCCAGAGCCCAATCCACCGAAATCTCGTCAGGCAATTGGTCACGGTCGTTGTCATCAACATAGCGGAAAGGTGTCGCATCCTTATAGTGCCATCCTTTGGCACCGGGCTTGCCGTCGACTTTACCTGCCCCCCATTCTGGTACGTCCGTTAGTGGACCATAATTCAAGTCACGGTGCATATCCCATTTGGGTAGGTAGCCCTCCCATAGGTCGTACTGCCGAGGATGAGGTGTGAATTCCGCCTTGCCCTCACCTAACCAGGGATGCGGACCATAATCCACGCCATATCCATAGTCGGTATAGAAGTCACCGCCTTGCCCTTCATGCAATAGTTTACCAGTGCCATAGACGTTGTAGTCGTTGTTTCGAAAATGGAGGGGAAGTGGTACACAATCTTGTAGTGCTGGAACCTGTCGCCAAGCCGCAAAATCGTAGCTATCGATCGTCTGCGGATACAAACCTGAAAATAAGCACTTGCGGGAAGGTCCACATACAGGTACTGCTGCATGTGCGTTGGTGAAGTTGACACTTTTCTGTTGCAGCCGATCTATGTGTGGGATTTTCACCTGTGGATGATCGATGGGATGCAGGATCCAATCATTCAGATCATCGCAGATAATGAATAGTACATTCATTGATTTGGTGGATTGCTTCATCTGACCTCCTTTGGCTCTGCTGGGTGTTTTTGTTACTTAAGATATCATCGTAGCCAGTGGACTGTTCAGGGTTACCATGCTAGCGGCGGAAAAGGCCATCATAAATTTGTGTTGTTGTATATGACTTCTCCTCAACATCTGAGATCTTAACGGAAACACCTAATCAGATGGAATCTCCTGCGGCCAAACTTGGTTGGTAAAAACCTGAGAGTTGAAAGGCATCTAGCGGTGGCTATATTGAACTCAAAAATCGACCTGGATCTATCGAGTCTTTATCCGACCCCAAATAGTGGCAAGCTTACCCATGCCATCAACGGTCAAGTCCAAGTCATTGATTGTTTTACCAACCACGACATTATCGATCAAACCCTTACCACTGCAAAATCCACCTGACTTGAAATTTTTGTCTTCCCCTTCCACACCCGATTTCTCGGGATCAATCTGCTTAAAGGAGGTTTTATCACCTTTTTCCTTGATCTTAACCGTGAATTTTGAGCCTTTTAGGATCAGTCTAGCCCGATACCAATCACCTTCATTCCATTTAAACGAACCAGTAGCGAAATTTTGCCAACCCGCTTGCCTTTTATAAAACTTGATCTCTCCAGTAACGTCACGTTTGTCAGCTAAATAATAGTTGTCCTTGTCGTTGTAGCGAAAATTGATACCATGATAGCCCGCCGCTGGCATCCAATCCCATTCGACAACATAGTCAGTCCAAGTTTTGTCACCGATTACATAAAAGCCAAATGAGCCTCGTGGAAAGCGATCTGGCATGCTGAAGACTTGGTTGCTGCCGTCTTTAGGATCTTTGATAATTTCGCCTTTCTGGTTTCCTGCCGCATATTTCCACTGGGAAGGTTGTCCTCCCAGTTTATCCTGCTCAAAATCGTCCCAGAACATAGCCAAACCTGCAGAAGCGAGGTTAGGCAAGACAAAAATGCCCAGTAGAGCAAAGCCAGCACAAATTAGCCTAACATCCATATTCTTGATATCCATTATCTGATTCTCCTTAACTAGTGAATTGTGATTTAGTAATGATTCTTCTCTCCATTTGTTAAGGTATTAGCGCATCCACTTGATTTAACCGTTTGCCTTCGCTAAAAAAATCGGGGGTAGCCCTAGGGTCTCTATGGACTGACAGCATCACCGATCGCGTAGTTATATAGCCATAGCATACTGAATTATCTGGAAGTGATTGTAGTTGCTTCTTGCCATTTCAGAATGTTACCCTGTGTAACCCGAGCGCCAATACGAAATAAGTTATTACGATTAGTATCCCAAAAATAAAGATTGATATTGGAAACCATACCAGAACAAGAAAACTTGCTTTCTTTGACAGTTTAAAAACGAATCGGACAACCAATATTGAGGAAATTACCCATATTAGACATAGCAAAATCCATCAATTTCAGCTTCCGTCAACCTCCAGTTCTGCAAAAACCCTAGGGGGTTGGTAGAATCAATCTATATCTGAATTCCAAGGCATGGTGCAAGCGTTGAGCGAATCAATATCTTTGCGCAGATAGGAGACAAATACGTCGGCCATATTAGTAGCCCTTTGAGCCTCAAGTTGCTGAACTTGCTTCGGCATTCTATCACGATTGTCATATTAGGGTAAAGCGGTGGGGTTGCTAGCAGAAATTGGGGTTGACGAATCAGCTAGCAACCAATCTGTCTATCTCAGGCTACATCCTTCTGGATGGGGGAATGTACTTCCATGTTTAGCTATATGATACCTCTCACAAGGGTTGGACCGCCGTGGCTGGCGTATCGCTTTTGGTCCACCTCATTATCAACCCAAAATGTGAGGGCGTGGCTTTTCCTTTTCGATCTCTGTCGATTTGATTTTCATTCTAATTCTACTCCGAGTTTTTGGCCCCATTCTAGAATTTGTTCCCATGTTTCGTCTTCGACAAAGATGCCTTCTTCGGCGCGCTGATGTTTTACTTTGGACTCAATCTCACCGGGCAGTAGAATTTCATCGAAGCCTTCGGCAACAGGTGAAGATTTGACGTGTTTGATGAAGATTTCGGATTCCTGATAAAATTCTTCGATAGGTAAAAATTGTTCAATATCGATTATAATGAGAAGGGCTCCATTGCTGAGGCGTTCATCTGTTCCGATACACCCTGCACCACTCAGAGCACCCGCGAGAAGCTCGATGGCGATGTTGAGGCCATATCCTTTGTGACCTGCCGCAGTACCTCCTAACGGTAGGATGCTCCCTAAGGGATTGCTATAGAGGACGTTGGGGTTGTTAGTAGGCTTGCCTTCAGCGTCGAGGAGCCACTCGTCGGGTGTTTCTTCACCACGATTGCGTTTGACGCGTACTTTACCTTCAGCAACAACGGTGGTGGTCATGTCTATGACGATGGGATCACCATATGGTGAGGGAATACCAAAGGCGAGGGGGTCAGTGACGAGGCGTGGTTCTGTACCGCCCCAAGGGGCCATGCGGTATGCAGGTGTGCCAATAGCGTTGACAAAGAGCAGGCCAATCATGTCCTGACGGGCGATGTGGTCGACGTAACTGCTGAGGCGACCAATGTGATTGGCATTGCGAACAGTGATCGCAGCCAGACCACTTTTTCTTGCTTTTTCGAGGCCGACTTCTACAGCTCGGCTCATCGTGATCTGTCCAAAACCCCAATTTCCATCAACGATAGCGGTGAGGGGACTTTCACGCAGGATATTGACATTAGAATTGGTCAGGATGTCATTGTTTTCTATCGCTGCAAGGTATTGGGGAACACGGATGATGCCATGGGAATCATGGCCTGTGCTGTTGGCCTCAGCCAACAATTCGGCAATCAACTTTGCATTTTGGCGGGACATCCCTGCAGCTTCAATGATGTCTGTACAGATATTGACGATTTTTTCTTTGGTGAATATGGGCATGAAATCTTTCTGTGTTCCTTTCAATTTCTAAGTCCCAGATTTCGGAAGTTACGGGATCTGGGCTGATCATAGCAAATTCGATTGATTCTTCCTATGATTTTCAGTTGATTAAAATTAATCCCTTTTTTCGCTGATCTTCGAATCCATTAAAGACCTAGGAGGGTGTAGTGTGGTATTACGCTGTTTTGAAATTTGTTCTTTTGCGTTGAAAAATTATCCGACGCTTTGTATCTACCGCCGTGGCGAATAGTGTGTAAGGCTTCTAGTGAAAGCTTACCATGGTTTGCCGCTATCAAAGGGGATATCTGTATGGTGCCAACTTCCCTGTTTCTGGTAGGTCCACCTTCCTGAAAATTAAGATAAAATCCGAGTTTATCTGGTTGATGAGTATCGCCAATCCCATATCTAACGACTACGGTCCGCTACTGGAGTGTATAGGTAAGCCCGTATAAAGAAGTATCGGGAATTACTTTAAAGCCACTTTTCAACCACTTGCACCATGTAAACTTGGACCCCCATCATCTGCCATACCTTGATATCTTGTCATTAGCACTTTGCCCGGGTCAGTGGCAACTTCATGCACCATCTGCCAAGTGATTTCTTTTGGTGAAGGCTTAACATATCTTGGCCAACCATTGATCCATACTTTGGCCCGCCTCTGCCATGGCGTATCTTTTTGGCCTGCCAACTGACCGATGTTAATATAAAAGAATCGCTTGCCAGGAGCACCCTGGGCGAAAGGACCAGTGAAATTTGGTTTTTTAGTTCGTTGGTTGGGTTTGACAACAGTTTGAAATTCAAAAACAATATCATCCCCTGTAGACATAGTGGTAAAAATGAAACGTCCGTTATCATTCTGCAAGCAATAAAGCATGCCATTGGGAGGATTGAGGAGAACAATTAGGAGTGTAACTTGATATTCCATTATTGAGAACTGTTTAGTATCAGCTTAAAACTTATACGAACAAACAAATATAAATTATATCCCCTAACTCACACCTCACCATTTTAACAAGTCTGCACGCGGTAGTAACATTTACAATGCACCGTACACCTGTTACATTACTGGGTATACACGGTGAATATGCGGGACTCGAACCCGCACGCGTGACCCCACACGCTGCCAACGACAACTTAACCCAGTTGACGGGTCATGCACGCCCTTGCCTCATGGCTACCAGCGATATCCATTATTCCAACAACTCAACACGCCAATTGGCTTCTTGTATTCTGGCATCCAGCTGGCGGTGTTCCTGGGCTAAACGACTGGCTACTTCTTGTATCTCTTTAACATCAACTGTGCTGTTAAACTTAACTTCAGATTTACTATGTCGAGTTTGGGTTACGGTTGCCGCCTGAGCAAGGTCACGGTATATTCCATACTTTAAGTGTAAAATATCTCTATTTGCCAAAGCGTCAGAGAATGTTAGGTCTTCATCGACTTGGCTGAGACTATTGGTCTTGTTAATACGCTTAATCAAAAGAAGAAGTTGTTCTGAAATGTCTTCCAATTCCAACCTCAATTGACTTGGATCCTCAGCCGGTGTTTCCCTATCTTGAACCATGGCATTGTTTATCAGCCTTGTTTCCAGTTGTTGAATACGTTTTTGACAATCTGCACGTAATATTAAAGCTTCTGCTAATTTCACAATTATGCTCCAATGATTAAACCAATTCTGAGAGAATAAGATGCGGTGCTTCTGTCACTATGCACAATACCAAAATTATATCGAGGTTGCATGTGGATAGTGTATTCTATCACAATTGCCGCATCGGGGTAAAGCGGTGGGGTTGCTGTCAGGAATCGGGGTTGACAAATAACACGGGGCTCGATGACAAGAGACGAGTCGACTAGCAACCACCAGCCTATATCAGACTACATCCTTCTACATAGATAGGAATGTAATGCGGCGTTACGCTATCTTGGTAGCTGATCTTTTTAATAGGTTCTCCCATTCATTCTCGGGTGTTGCAAATCCAAAGGCATGCTCCATGA
>DTUY01000410.1 GCA_012963885.1 Candidatus Poribacteria bacterium
TTCCCCATCAGCGATTCAGCCACTACGCCTGAGTTATAGCGAATGATGACTGAGCGTCTTTGATGGTCAGCTGTCCACGGTAGACTACCGTGCATCAAGCATTCTACAAAGAGCACCACATCTCCCGCTTTAGCCGGGATCTGCGCGATGCGATTTTGGTGTGCGTGGTAGAGCCGAATCTCACCTGGACAGGAAAAGTTTGCCTTGTGGCTTCCTGGCAGACAGGCAAATCCGCCATCCCCCTCCTCAACATTCGTTAGTTGAACTGCCATGTTGGTCATGCCACAATACATTTGTCCGTTGCGGTAAAGGTAATTGCGCGATCGATCGTAGGGTTCAGCCCCTTCGTGGAACCAGAACCCTTCCGCTCCTTTGTCCATGGTAATAATGCCCAATCCTTCTAGCCGAAATCCTGGACCGAGCAGTTCTTCTAAGTATGGAATCAATTTGGGGTGGGCAATCATCTGACGATAAACGTCACAGTGCGGTTTGTCCCACGTCAGCATTCCACCCAGATCACCACGACCCGTTTCGCCAACCAGTGTGGAAGAACCATGCGCCAGATCGTTCGGACGAATGTTAATCTGATCAACGTGATGATCGATGGCGGCATTGGCGGCGGTCACTTCGTCAGCGGACAAGGCACCTTCAATCACGAGGTAGCCGTGGACGTCGAATAGATATTTTTCGGTTTCCGTCATGGATTGATATTCCTTTCTTTCGTGCTGAAAATTCGGATGGATCATTCTATCACGATGAATGTGTTGGAGTAAAGAGGTGAGGTGGCTGACAATAATTGGTTTTGACAAGTAGCACGGTTGGTTCTTACGAGGCAAGAATTGGCGTTTAAGTCAGATTCCCAGGCGGCGGGTTTTAATTTTAATAGTGACAGGATGTTTTACGATAGGGAACTGGCTTGTGCCAAATTGTAAAGCCCCTAACCGTTTTGCCTTCGAAATCAAGCGTTACAATACTCTTGCCCAAGCTACAGTCGATTAAGATACACCTTGGTGGAGACAAAACGCATCGTTCTCCTGATTTGACGCCAAGAACACATGGACACGGTCCTGATATGGAGCAATCGACTCCAGGCTGGAAAGAGGATGTTCGTATCCACCGGAAAGCATCAAGGATGCGCAGTTCTCCCCTCCTCGATGAGAATATTGTGGAGTGCTTCGAGTTTGATCTCCTCTCTCATACTGGCTCGGATGGATTCCGGAAATGACTTAGATGCCGCGTTCCTCAGGCAGGGGAGAATATATCCACGTGATGTACTCGATGCCGTGGCTAACTACTTAGGCCAGAAAAAGTCTCGTTCCCATGCCAATTGCTTGACCCCATGATACAGGCATTCTGGCAGTTGAATCTGCGCCTTTACCATGATGGCAAAATCCGCCCATTGCATTCATTATATTTCAATGCCAGTTCTGCGATCCGTTTTCGGACAAATTCGGTCCATTGGGACGTACGATTGCGTTCACAAGTCGATTGCCGCGGTGAGTTTTGAGGACGACTCTTTTGTGTTTATATATTGGAATGATCTCTTCACGACGAATCTTTTTGCTCAACCTATAAGTGTTGTTATCTATACTGATCAGTGATAGTGTATAGACAGTTGAATTTCTAACCAAAGGAGGGAAATGACTTGTGTTGAGAGTAGGAATTGTCGGTTGTGGTGGCATCGCCGAGCGGCGGCACGGACCAGTGCTGGCAAGTTTGAATGATCGAGTTAAGATTGGAGCGCTGGCAGATCTGGCGCAGGAGCGCACTGAGTTGATGGGTGGTAAACTCGGGGTTGCATCTGAACACCTTTATAGTGATTGGGAGAAGATGTTTGCCCAAGAGGAATTGGACTTGGTCCATATCTGCACGCCCCACCATTTGCATGAACCCCAAGCTATCGCCGCAATGAAAGCCGGTGCTCATGTGTTCCTAGAAAAACCTATAGCCACCAGTTTGGAGGAAGTAGATCGAATGATTGCTGTGGCTGAACAAACTGGTTGTAAGCTGACAGTAGGCCATAATCAGCTCTTTTCATCTGTACACCGGGTGACAATGGAACAAATTCGAGCAGGCGTGATTGGCGAAGTGTTTCTAGTGCGTTCCGAGGGATTCAGCAGTTCCCATGTGGTGGGTCGCGGGATAAACCAGCAGTGGCGCACCCAGACTAAAACCGGCGGTGGAGGTCCTCTTATCGATAACGGTTATCACCAAGTCTACAATGCTATCGACTATATTGGTTCGCCAGCGGTACGTGTCTACGCACGGATTGGCCGCCATGTGCACGATATTCAAGTGGAAGACACGGCGTTGGTTTTGATTGAGCACGCCAGCGGAGCGACTACCTCGCTACAGGTAGGTTGGTCCGCCTTGGCAGGCGCAGTAGGTGTGAATGAGGTTCTAGGCACCGAGGGGCAGATTCGCTTTGGTGGGGGGGAAGCGCCAGTGTCAGTTTGGCGCAGGGAGACAGGAAAGTGGACACAGCCGATAGTGGAAGCGGAAGGGCCGGATGAATTGGGATTTCCAGTGGTGGTTCGGCACTTCGTAGATGCAATAGAAAACAATGGGGAGGTTCCAGTATCGGGAGCCGAAGGACGCCATATTTTGGCTATTGTACTAGCAGCCTATGAATCCGGTAAGAGTGGTCAATCTGTGGAGGTAGATGCCTATGAATGAAACTCCGTTTAAACTAAGCTATATCCTAGCTTCGTGCATGTACGGTACTATGCCCTTAGTCGAGATTGTATCCGAAGTGCCGAAGATCGGGAGCCAGCATATTGATATCTGGCCGCGGGTTCACGGTAACCAGAGGGAACAGGTGGAATCTATGGGCCATGAGGCTTTTGCGGAGTTACTTAAAACGCACGGAGTAAAGCTAGGGATATCAACGCGTTTCGATCTGGGTCCCTTTGTTTTAGAAAAAGAAATGGAATTCGTCCACGAGTTCGGGGGGGCTCTTATTGTGTGCGGTAGTAAGGGACCTAGCAATTTAGAAGGTGAAGAATTGCGTATGGCAGTGGCCGAGTTTGCCGAAGCGTTGAAGCCTCACATCGCTGTTGCAGAGAAACATGGCATTACCATCAGCATTGAGAACCATGGTAATGCGCTAATAGAAACACCAGACTCAATGAAGTGGTTAATCGAATATACCCGATCACCGCACCTAGGGATTGCCCTAGCGCCCTACCATTTGCCAGACAACGCCCAATTGGTAGCACAATTGATTGGGGAACTGGATGAAGGCTTGTCGCTCTTCTACGCTTGGCAGCATGGCATGGGTTGCCAAGAGAAATTCCCTAGAGAACAAGAGCTAATGCAGATGCCGGGACGGGGATCCTTGGATTTTGCACCGATTCTTGCTGCCTTGAAAAGGATCAACTATTCCGGCTGGACTGAGATCTTCATGCACCCTGTTCCTCGGGGAATCCCAATTATGGATTCGACAGAGGGGGTAACCGACGAAATTAACCGTGCTCGATCTTATCTGGACAAGCTCATCCCAGTAGTCTATTGATTTTTTTATATAGCTCTTTTCCTCATGGCTTTTCTTAGTCTATTTCTTTATACTGGCAAAAATGTCAGCAAATTGATATCATATGCTATCCGTAGTGTAGATAGCTTAATTTAACCTTATAATGATTAGGAGTTAGCAATGCAGAAATTCCGTTGCTCAATAGCTTGCAAGTTTTCACTTGTTCTTCTTTTCCTTTCCGCCAGTTTAATAAGCCATGCGCTAACTTATGACTTTGTTGGAAAAGATGCACAAAAATGGTTTGACGAGTTTATCAAGAGTGCAGATACGACCGAGTCTGGGGATGCTGGATGGCATTTAACTGCAAATGGATTAGAAACCAATGATAACGTTGGAACTGGCCATCAAAGAATCGGGATAAAAAAAGACTGGACGGATTACACTCTCGAGTCTAAATATCAGTATGTGAAACAAGGTGCACACAAAGAAGCCCACCTATACATTCGCTGGAAAGGTGAAAAGGATAACTACTTCTTCCGAACCATTGGCAGAAAAAATGGCGGTGGAGCGGGAAGTGGTTACAGCATTGAATGGCTTCGTAAAGTTGGTGGGAAAGACAATGAAGGTGATCTTACTAAGGATGGAGATGACATAAAAATCCTTGGTAAGTTACAAGACAAGACTCTCTATGGTCTTCGAGGTGAAATTAAGGGAGAATCACTAAAAGTTGATTTCTTTAAAGACAATAAATGGATTCCAATCAATGAGGTGAAATATCCCGGCACTCATAAAACAGGTGGAATTGGTGTTGGCCGTGCCACCGCTCAGGTTGCCTGGCAATACCTCAAGGTTAACGGACCAGGAATCCCTAAAGATGCCACTACTCCTGTTGAAGCTCTCAACAGGTTAGCGACAACATGGGGTAAGCTCAAAAGGCCTTAACACTCGAAGAATATCGTGATATTAGTGAATAGGAGCTAGGTAGCTCCTATTCGCTGGTCACTTGAAATGTGATTTGCGGCTTATGAAAAAATCCTAAGAATTAGAAGGAGAGATAACTTGTTGAAGAGACTCTATCGATTCCCTTTTTTAAATCTATTTCTAGTTGTACTATTCATTTTATGTCACCAATCCAGTTATGCATTAACCTTTGATTTTGTCGGCCCAGATGCTAAAAAGTGGTTTAACGAGTTTGTTAAGCACGACAATGTTGAGCTTGGTGCGGGTGATGCAGGTTGGGAACTGACCAAGGATGGTTTTACAACTGATGACAATGTTGGTACAGGTCATCAACGAATCGGCATTTATGAAGCAAAGTGGACGGATTACACCATCGAATCAAAGTATCAGTACTTGAAGTTTGGTGCTCATAAAGAAGCCCACTTATACATTCGTTGGGTTGATCAAGCAAATAACTACTTCTTCCGAACTATTGGAAGAAAAAACGGTGCTGGAGCTGGTAGTGGTTACAGTATTGAATGGCTTCGTAAAGTTGGCGGGGGAGACAACGAAGGGGATATCACAGATGACAAGAAAGTCGTTGGCGAGCTCAAGGAAAAGGAGCTTTATGGCCTTCGAGGTGAAATTAAAGGTGAATTACTAAAAGTTGATTTCTTCAAAGACAATAAGTGGAGGGAAGCAGGTCAGATAGAATACCCTGGTACTCATAAAAAAGGTGGAGTTGGTTTTGGTCGTGCCACCGCTAAAGTTGCTTGGCAATATCTGCGTATCAACGGTAAAGGTATTCCGAAGGATAACCTGCCAGTGGAAGCTTTGAATAGGCTGGCAACCACTTGGGGTAAACTTAAAAGGCCATAAAGTTCGACAATTATCAACAAATTTATCAAGCATAAACAAAATTGCCGAGGTTCTTGCGAATCTCGGCAATTTTTGTTTAGATTAATATTATGACCAGATTCTGTTACATTTCTCTGATCCTTTGTCTCCCATTTTTAAGTCAATCAGCGACATTTGTCGACGTTTCCGAGGTTTCAGGACTCACAGCTGTAACTTATGCGGGAAGCAAAGCAAAAAATCATCTACTCGAATCCACTGGTAATGGGGCAGCTTTTTTTGATTATGATCGTGATGGTTATGCAGATATTTATCTGGTTAATGGCTGGGAAATTACCGAAGGCTTGCCATCGAATAAAGGCACAAATATACTTTACCGCAATCTAGGAGACGGAACTTTCGAAGATCAAACAATTAATGCCGGGGTCGGTGATGATAGTTGGGGATGCGGTGTGTGTGTCGCCGACTTCAATGGCGATGGGTGGCTTGATCTCTATGTCACCAACTTTGGACCGAACTGTCTCTACAAAAACAATGGAGATGGGACGTTTAGCAATATTGCTGAACGTGTTGGTGTTGCAAATGGTGGATGGAGTGTTGGGGCAACGTTCTTCGATGCTGACAAAGATAACGATCTAGATCTGTATGTAGTGAATTACGTTGACTGTTCTATATCAGATGTCTTAGCGGCCAAGAGGACTTTGGACTGGCAGAGCGTAGAAAAAGTAATGGTTGGCCCAAAAGGTTTGAAGGGTGGAATAGACGCATTCTATCAGAATGATGGAAGTGGCAACTTTACGGAGAAGACATCTGAAGTCGGCCTGATCGACATTGATGAATTTTATGGATTAGGCGTTTGCGCAACAGACTACGATTTGGATGGCGATACCGATTTATTCGTCGCTAATGATGCTAGTGCAAATTACCTGTACCAAAACGACGGTAGCGGGGTTTTTATTGAAATTGGCAGTTTAGCCGGAGCAAGTTATGGCGATTCCGGAGAAGCCCAGGCTTGCATGGGGGTTGATTTTGCCGATTATGATAGTGATGGTGATTTCGATGGTTGGGTCACTAATTTTACGGGTGAGTGTAGTAGTTTATATCGAAACATGGATGGCTTTTTTTTTGAAAATGCGACAAAATCTGTTGGCCTATGGCAATCGACTTATTTACCAATGAGTTGGGGAACAGGGTTTTTCGATTTTGATAACGATGCGGACTTAGATCTATTCATTGCGAATGGACATATTTATCCGCAAGTAAACAGACACCCTGAATATGGCCAAACCTATGCACAAACTAACCAGATATTCAGCAATGACAACGGTACTTTTATTGATATATCTAAAGTTGCGGGAGAGGGATTGCAAGTAAGTTTATCCAGTCGTGGTACTGCGTTCGCCGACTATGACAATGATGGTGACATTGATATTCTGGTGGTAAATATAGATGCTCCACCGACACTCCTTCGAAACGAGACTCGCCCTTCTCAAAATTGGTTGATGGTTCAAATTGAAAACCGTTCGGTCATCGGGGTGAAAGTTATAGTTCAAACTAAGAATTTAAAACAGATTCGTGAAGGTCGCTCAGGTAGTAGCTATGCTTCTCAGAACAATCTTCGTTTTCATTTTGGGCTTGGCAAAAACATAGAAGTGGAGTTGGTAAAGATAACGTGGCTTAGTGGCCGAAGCTCAGAATTCACTGATGTTGCTGCTAACCAGATCTTAAAAATTGATAATTGATATCAAAACCCTTTAACTCCAATGCGTTAAAAAATCCCTGTTTCTCTATGGTTCACAGATTAACTACAGCGGTCTGGATTCTCTTTCTTTTGCTACTGATGGTCTATAATCCTAGTCAGGCGAATCCGGTTGATCAAGCGAAAAAATTAAGTGCCGAGGGGCTAGAACTTGCCAGAAAAAACAGGATAGATGAGGCTATTGATAAATTTAATCACTCGTTAGAGATGAATCCAAGGGACGGGGAAACTTATGTTCATTTAGCAAATGCGTATCTTCAAATTTCAAATCTAGATGCTGCAGAAGTTGCGTGCCAACAAGCCAAGCTTTTTCTGCCCGAGATGGCCGAGGTCTATGCAACCATGTCACAAATCTTCCATAGACGTGGGGAGTTGGAAGCGGCAAAAAGAGAATATGAGCAAGCTATACGATTGGATTCTAATGTTGCAGAATACCACTATGATTTAGCAAATGTCTATCATAGCCTCGGTCAATTTGGAGCGGCAAAAAAAGAATATCTTGCAACTTTAGATCTTTCCCCTAAATCGCCTTTGGTTTATCATAATCTGGGTGAGATCTATCATCTGGAAGGGAAATTGGATCAAGCCATAGAAGCATATCAAAAATCGCTATCATATTCCAATAATGACCAAAATACTAAAAAGCGCCTCAATGAGGTGATTCAAAAAAAACAAGAGCAAATTGGTAAAGAAATCTTACGGAACCAATTAGCAATCGTACATGATCCTGATAACGCACAAAAATATAGGAAACTTGCCTTATCCTACTATCGAGCCAGACAGCTAGAAGAAGCAATAAAATCGCTTCAAGTGGCATTGTATCTAGAGCCCAATTCCGAGCAAATACGTTATGATCTTGAAAACGTGCTCCAGCAGAAAAAGAATGCACTTGAGGAGGTTCTCACAGATCGACTGGAACGTATTGAGCTTGAACCGCGAAACCCCGAGTACCACCACGACCTTGGACTAATCTATTTTAATCAAGATAATTTGACTGAAGCAGAGAAGCATTTTCGACTCGCGCTTGAATCAAATTCAAACCTTAGTATTGTATGGCTAAGTTTAGGTAAGCTACTAAAAAAGACCAAGGAACGTACTGCGGCAAGACAAGCCTTGCAACGATGCATTCGCTTAGACCCGAGTTCCCCAGATACGTACCAACATCTGGGCCTTCTTGAGAAAACTGATGATAATTTTGATCTCGCAATTCATCATTTGCTCAAAGCTAAATCTATTTTAAGATCGAATCAACAAATTTACAATTTACATTCATCAGCAAAATTTCGGAACCAGCTGGCTGTAGTGCACTTTCATTTGGGAGAAACCTATCACCATCAAAAAAAATTAAAAGATGCGATGACTGCTTACCATACTGCTATTCGCTTAAAGCCTGACTATGTCCTAGCCTACCTTCGGTTAGCGGATATATATCGGAATATTGGCAATGATGGTTCATCTTTAAGTTTTTATAACCGATTTCTGAAATTAGCTAGCCCAAGGCAACAGCTAGATACAGAAGTAAGAAGGGTTAGCGAAATACTGAAACAGTAGGTGAATATCTGATTCTGATTAACTTATCTTTCAGTCAGTAATCGGAAAATTACCAACGTATCCTCTTGGTCAGAAGACATGGTGGACAGCGTCACACGGTGTTTGATTGCTGCATTGCCGAAGACCGACCGAGGCTGCGGTACCGGACTGTATGGGATTGGCACCACAAATAAGGTATTATAAATAGTTTCGCCTTTATACGTTAATAATTTCCTGAGGATCCTTAGGAAATTATTTTGAATTGGGCTCGCCGTATGCACAACCGGGAATCTTCTCCGGTGGCAGACCATTTCCCTTTCCCCCGGCAAAGGCGGTCAGGCAAAGCAACGTGACGGTGGCTAGCGTCAACAATCGTATAATCGTGCGTGGCATCATGTCTCCTTCCATTACGGGGTTCCCTCTCTTGGTGTAACCCCACCTCTATTCGATATAAAGGTAACCTGAGCTCAACTGATTTGACTGTTTGACTATAAGAATAGGGGGTAACTAACATCATTACTTGGTAAAAACCTTGTGTTTGATAGTCATTTTTATATTTAACCTTTTTCTAGGGAAGACGTTGAGACAGTTTTGAAATCAGTTTTAGTCTTGCTCCTTTGCTTATTTTAAGAAGAACTTGAACAGGCTTTCAGGCGTTTGGTTGCATGACTCTTATTATTGGATTGGTCTATTATACTTGAAAGCAACTTGTTGGTTTAGGATTACTTTACCAACCCAATTGAATAACCCACTCTACTAAATTGGAGGGAAAATTAATGAAGTTTGGTTCAAAGCATTTCTTGATTTGGAGTCTGGTGTTGGTCAGCATTTTGTACTCGGTATCAGCACAAGAGATGGTAACAGAACAACTGGTCGGGTTTTGGTCCTTCGATCAGTCGACAATTGCCGGAAAATCCGTTCGCGATGTATGGGCAAAGAACCACGGCGCTATCAAAGGAACCCCTCAAATCGTCGACGGAAGAATCGGGCAAGCATTGTCTTTTAAAGGAAAGACGGATCTCGTCGAAATCCCACATCATGCCAATTTAGATCTTAAAAAAAGAGGTCACCATCGAATTCTGGTTTTTGCTCAAAGGACAAAGTGGCAACAATGAATATCCGAGACCAGTGAGTAAAGGACAATCCACCGGAGATAACTCTGGTTATGGTGTATGGGTTAGAGACAGCAGAAATCCAACAGATATTGGATTCCGATCCGTAACCTTGATTCCAAAAGATACGCGTAAGACAGGTTTGCCCAACTATGATAATAAAGATTGGCATCACGTGGTCTTAGCTTATAATGGTAAAAAAGGGATGCTTTACCTGGATGGCGAAGTGCTCGTAGATCAACCTGTCAAAGGTGATTTGTCACAAAACAAAGAACCGTTACACATCGGTGATGGTAACAACGAGCGTCATTTTAATGGTTTGATTGATGAAGTTCGAATTTACAGTCGAGGGCTCAGTCAGGTTGAAGTCACACAAAATTTTAAGGTCGAATCGAACCTGTTGGATGTTCAACCCGCTGGGAAAATCGCAACACTATGGGCAAGACTCAAGGAGAACTGATCCATCTTGAACCTAAGTTATCTTAGGAAGCCATCTTCCTTAAACAGAAGGATCGATTTGGATATAACTATTGTAGGATTAAATCGACCGCTAAGTAGAGAATTACTTATTGTTTGTTTTGTCTTGGTGCATCCTGGTCACACCATTCTTAGGATGGATATTGATTGGAACTAATTAGCCTAAAAAAAATTTGGAATGCTGCTCCGCATAACGCTTTTACCGATTTGGAAAGATATCGAGGGCGCTGGTATTGCGCCTTTCGAGAAGGCCAAGGACATGCTGGCAACAATGATTACGGCAAAATCCGAGTCCTTGTCTCCGATGACGGTGAAACGTGGGTATCGTCGTCCTTATTAGAGGTTTCCGGAGTTGATTTGAGGGATGCCAAACTTTCGGTTATGCCTGATGGCCAACTACTCCTCAACTCATGCGAATACCGGGTCGATGACAATAACAACGACATCAGGAATAATCAATCTGTTACCTATCTTTCCAAAGATGGGAAGTCTTGGGAAGGACCTTTCCATATTGCTGATCAAGGATATTGGCTTTGGCAGACGACCTGGTATCAAGATGTTGGTTATGCCTTAGGTTATCAATGGGGAACCAGCGATGCCACGCGTTTCTATCAAACTAGGGATGGTAAGATGTACACAATGTTCCTTGACCATCCGCGTCCTGCGGGAGATCGCAGTAACGAGCATGCTATGGTTTTTAACCGATCAGGTAGATCTTACCTTCTTCTTCGTCGCGACAATGGGGAGAATATCAGGGAGGGGGATGCTTTATTGGGCATTGCCGATTCTCCATACCGCGATTGGGAATGGAAAAAACTGGGTGTTACTGTGGGTGGCCCATCAATGATCCAGTTGGACGATGGCAGATTGCTGACTTGTATTCGAAGATATCAGGAAAACGACCACCGCAACTGGGGTTCACAATGGACTGAATTAGGTTGGATCGATCCCGAAAAAGGAACTTACACAAAGGGACTTAAACTTCCCAGTAAAGGTGATTCCAGTTACGCCGGATTGATTTGGCATAATGGTCTTCTCTGGCTGAGCTATTATAGTAGTCATGAAGACAAGACCTCGATCTATCTGGCCAAGATAAAGGTGTCTATGACAGCGTGATCGGCCACCAACCCAGGCTTGATATTCGCCCTGGCAGATCAGTTTGGAATTGGGTGGTTGAAATCAGGTGATTGTTCCTCTCGCTGTTTATGAAGCGTTGCTAGGTTCTGTAAAAGTGCCGTACTCTATAGGACAGAAGGTGAAGAGAATCCCATCTGCCAGCAGAGATTTGTGATGGTTTATGTTTAGGGCATGTGCCGTCTTATTAAGTAAGTGGAAACGACGGGTGATCGGCGAGGTTTTTACGGCAGACCTTAGGGTAATTAATTCGATCCTGACACACATTGAAATCCGTTGTTGAAGTCCCTCTCGGGATCGTCGTCGCGACTTGCTACACGCAGATGCCTGATAATGTCGTTCCAGCTCCCTTTCGCGAAACACCTTGGTGTTTTTTTACCACTGTCATACTAATCTTGGTACCACTCCAAAACATTGCCTGCCATATCATATAAACCGTAAACATTCGGTTTTAGACTGCCCACAGGTGCTATGGATCCATCCTACTTATCTTACCACCAGTACCATCAAAGTTGGCATAATCTCGTGCCAGGCTTTCATCGTCGTTCCACGAATAGATTTTACCAACCAATCCATCTCCACATATTCCCATGCTGCTTCAGTCGGTAACCTTTTGCCTGCCCATTTAGCGTGAACAGTTACATCGTGCCAGTTGACTCTAATCATCGGGGGGCATCGGTAGAAAAATGGGAGAGAGCCAAAGAAGGATCGATACCACGACTATCTTCCATTAAACCAAAGGAACACGCATAAAATCGTTCCATAAATCAGCATCAAACTGATAATCCGTTGCCACCAAGAACTTCTTTAACTGACCCACCGTCACTTCGATTGTATCCATCCAAAAAGGTTTCATCTGATCCGAACTAGCAGGAATAAAAAACCATCTTTGTCCATCTTTCTTTCAAGTAATTTTCTTCGCCTTAATACCTTTCAACTCTTTAGCGCTTTTAACCACAATCTCTTTGGTATCTTCGGCACGCACAAAACCTACTAAGATAACCAGCACCATCGAAACAAAAACTGATTTTTTAACTATCATATTGACATTCTCCTTTGAGTTTGCTTGTACTTAATTTTTAACTTAAATACAACTTAACTAAGTAATAGAATCAACCGTTGTACTTGCTTCTTTGATTTGAAGAGTCCTGAAAAATCCTCAGGGAGTTAACGGAATCACGTTGCATCTGCATTCTGATCCAATTCAATCTACTTTTTACAATTTTCAAAGAACAAATTAGCCTCTTCATCGGCTTAGATTTGAGGTTGACGGAAGCCCAGTTTTCGTTAGCTTTACCTTACAGTTTTATTTTTAGTGCAAATTGGCAGAATTAGCGCAATAATGTTCCACTAATCGTTAGATAACAATACTTATCGGACATTCTTTGCTGTAAATAGGTTGAGGTAATGCTATTATCCAATTTTCCCCCTCACTGATTGTTCAAACACAATATTGGAGCCATATATTTATGTTATTTTACGAAGAAGAGGTTCGGTATTTAGAGACTAACATCAAGACCTTACCTGGTCGAGAAAGCCAGGTGATATTTTATGGGAGCTCCTCTATTCGATTCTGGCCTGATTTTCAAAATTGCTTCTCTTGGGATACAATCAATTTAGGGTTTGGAGGTTCAACTATCGCTGCTTGTGCGTGGTTTATGCCCAGATTGCTTTTTCGATTTAAGCCAAAAGGCCTAGTAATTTACGCTGGTGACAACGACTTAGCTGCTGGCAGGTACCCAGCAGAAATCTGTAATAACCTCCGGTTGATGATGTTTGATATCCTTCGAACTTTAGGTCCTATACCCACCTTCTTTGTATCAATAAAACCAAGCCCTTCTCGCTTTTATTTGCGATCAGAAATCGCCCGCACTAACCAAATGGTGCAGCAACTTATCACAAACGAGCAAAACCTATACTACATCGACGTTTATTCTCATATGCTCGATGAAAAGGGGTTGCCTTTAGAAGAACTTTACGTAGAAGATCTATTACATTTGAATCAAAAAGGGTACGATATCTGGACTAAGGTCATTGGCCAAAAATTGGAGCAACATCTGTCCTAAAGAGAGCATTCAGTTCAAAGGGACAAGTTTTGGTAGCTACTATCCTCATCGGTTGATTCTTTTGCATTAAAGTTTTAACTTAAATACAGGTAACTCCACTTGCCATTGCTGAAAAGTCGGCCCCCTTAGGTTGGGGTTTGTTCATATATTGACAGGCTCAACAATCGAATTATATCAGCCCGCATACTGGATTATCTTTATCAGGCGCTATCTCCCTGCCATCAACACACATCTTCTTGCACAAGCTAAACCCACCAATATAGCCGACAACACGATCCAATTCTGTTACAGGCTCAAAGCCGATCCATATTCAAAGCAACTAATGCTCCCGGTTTCATCCCCTCTTTCATGTTATCTACCGCTCCTAATTGATTTTGGATTGTGTTTCACGAACCTTTTCCAGCCCCTTAAGCGCATATACATTTTTCGGGTTCATTTCCAGCGCTTTCTTATATGCAGATATGGCCAAATCATATTTGCCTTGT
>DTUY01000411.1 GCA_012963885.1 Candidatus Poribacteria bacterium
TGAAGTCTAGCTGGTAGTCTAAGGCTTGTTTTTATTGACAGGTATAGAATGTAGAGTTTGCTGCCAGCCGTAATTCACAAGTGGGTGCTGATAATGACGTCAACCATTTGAGGATTAATTACAGCAAAGTAGTGCGCATCGACCAAACCAGATGCAGAATCTTAAAAGCCTCACATTCCAGCGTCCAAGACACAGGCCTTGATGCTGATGCCGTCGATTTAGCAAAACACCAGATACTGGTGGCGTCAGCTACCACGGTAGAGACAAAGCGTCGGATAATTTCCCAGCATAAAAGAACAGATTCTAAGACAGCATAATCTCATATTATACCCCATGCAGATGAGTGTAGCCTGAGAAGATGGGGCGTTAGCCAGCGAACTTGTCAACCCCAACTCCTACCAGCGATCCCACCGCTTTACCCCGATACGGCAATCGTGATAGAATGCCTAAGCTAGTCCCTTGAGAGTCGAATTCGCGCTAAAGATGCAGCGTTTGTTCAACATCTCAATCTGTAGAGGAGGGGCCTAGGGGTACCCCCGCTTTTTCAGCGGTGGCAAACGGTCAAATCAAGGGTGCGTTCAGTTTTGTCACCTATAACGTTATAAGTGAGATTAGTTTCTATTAATTCTAAGAAAAATCCCAATCATGAGAAGTGTCTGGATAGTAACTTTTGCTATCCAAGAATTAAATACACCTGTGTATTAGAAGACCCTTACGGTGATAACAATGGCAGTGACTTGACCTAAAACCTATGATTTATCTATTTTTGCATGTAGTCTTACTATCTGGTTTTGGTATCTTTCTAAAAGATGCAGAAAATAGGGGGCACCGATTGGATCCCATCGGTTTGGTCAATTATGCTACCGCTTTTGTCTTCTCCTGTGCTTTAGCATACCGAGCAAATAGTTTCACCTTCACACCACTCACTTTAGTCTTTGGTTTGGCTACTGGTATCTCTTATGCTTTTGGTTTTGTCCTCGTTGTAGCTGGAATGCGATTAAGCGGTATTGTTGTTACTACTGCAGTTATTGGGCTATCGATGATTCTGCCTATCCTCTTTTCGGTAATTGTTTGGAATGAGGAACCAAATCTTTGGCAGACACTAGGGATTTTGATTGCTTTGATTGCCCTTCCGCTATTGTCTGGGACAACTAAATCGACTCAAGACACGAATCGACCAACTTGGTATGCGGCACCGAAATTCGGTCTGATTGTGGTTGTGTTACTTTTTCTGAACGCAGGAGTGGGTCGTTTGGCCATGAAGGGATTTAACGAAATGTGCCCCATTGACCAAAAGCCGATGTACTTGTTTTTTCTTTTCATAGTAACAACAGTGCCATATCTATTTATCTGTCTCCGCAAACGGCAATTACCCACAATTTTGGAACTGGGCTATGGTATTTTGATCGGTGTTTGCAATTTGCTGGGGAGTGGGATGTTTATAGCTGCTTTGGATCGGGTGGATGCGCTCATTGCTTTCCCTATCTCAGGTTCCGGTGGAATGTTATTCACAACTACCGTTGGTATTTTGGTTCTAGGTGAGCGATTAAATAAGCGATTAGCAGTGGGGGTTGTTTTAGCCATTATCTCTCTAATATTGGTCAACCTCGATTTTTAAGGGTTAATTTCTGGGATTAATAATAAAAAAGCCCAACCAAAATTTTAAACTACCTCTTTTGTTGAATCATAACGATGATATGCAGAATAAAAAGGGTCGTACCATCACCTTTCGCGTTGATGATGAGGTAGCCGCGAAGTTGGCGACATGCGCAACAGCGATAGGCTAACTTACCTCACATAGCCCTGTTTGGAGGCCAGAGATGCTTTCATTGATAACCTTCCCATCCGTGGCAGTAAGAGCCGAGAAAGATTTCTCATAGCAGAGGGCTATCTTACCTCAACGTCAAGCCCAATATTAAACGAGACTTAGTGTGAAGTATATCAAATTTCCTTTTATGGCATTGTTCTTACTGCTTGTGGTTGTGGTTGACATTAGAAGTCAACCACAAGTGAAGTCAGGAGATGTACATTTTTAGGGTATAGTTTTAGAAACCCTTCACAAGGAGCTATCAGGATGGATACTACTCATTTGCTCAGTGATCAGTCGATGCAGAAATTCATTCGAGATGGATATGTCTCAGTCAAGGTCGATTTGCCGTCAAGTTTCCATGAAGCTTTATACGATAAGACCGAAAAGCTGTTTGCCTCTGTTGGTAATCCCAGCAATAATCTGCTTCCCCGATTACCGGAGATTCAGAAAGTGTTTACAGATCCCGCTTTTAAGGGGGCTATGGTTAGTATTTTAGGTCCCGACTACTATCTCCATCCTCATCGACATTGTCACGAAAATCCACCGGACAGAGGAGAACAGGTCATGCATATGGATAGTACGTTCAATAGTATATCCGCTGTAGACGACAACCATCGTCACCATCATACCCGTTGGGCAATGGCCTTTTACTACCCTCAAGATACCCCGGTTGAAATTGGGCCGACTGCTATATGGCCACGTTCTCAGTATTGCAATAGTCAACCACCACTTGAAAAGCATGATGAGCTGGCTTTGGTTGGCGAGGCCGGAACGGTGGCTATCGTGAACTTTGATATATTTCACCGTCAAATGTGTAATCATTCTGAAAAGACTAGATATATGATGAAATTTCTATTTGCACGGATGTCCGAGCCAACACGTCCCAGCTGGAACTATCAAGGTGCGAAGTGGCAGGAGAGCGATGATTTACAAGAGCTGACCTGGAGGTATCTGTGGCACTGGCATTTGGGCGAGCAAAATGGCGAGGGGTGGGATACCCCATCGGAAACGATTGTTGAATTAACAGATTTGCTTGGCTCCGACCAGGAAGTAGTAGGTATCCAGGCAGCGTATAAACTAGGTAATTTGGACCAAAAGGGATTAGAACCCCTCATCGAGGCTACTACTGGCAATGACCCAGTGACCTGCCGAAACGCTATCTACGGCTTCATTCGAATGGGCCAATTAGCTGTGCCCACCTTGGTGGATTTATTATCATACGATCGGGCTGACATCCGGGCTCGGGCCGCAGATACGTTATGCGACCTGGGACTCAAAGCCAGATCCTCACTGCCGGCATTGATTGAATGCTTGGGCGATCAAAACGACCAAGCCCGGTATCATACTGCTGGAGCTATAGGCACCGTTGCACCGGATCAAGGCGTAGCCATTGAACCGCTAGCAAAAGCGCTAAAAGACGAAGTAGATTTGGTGCGTCGGAACGCTGCATTATCTCTGGCCCGAATCGGCCAGCAAGCAACCCAGGCCGTGTCAGCGCTGACCGAAGCCTTAACTGACTCTGACCACCTTGTACGAGCCTTTTCAGTGCAAGCCCTCGAGAGAAATGGGACACCGCAAGCGATGGCTGCGCTGTTGGATCATCTTCGGGTGGCCCGGTGGTGCCCAACGCATTAAACAGTTTGATATGGCGTGTTGGAATTGAAATTAGAAGATTTTATGCTTTTGTCCTGATGATTAATGGTGAAGATAATTTTGTTACATAAAGCAAATACAATTTAACATGTGAGGGTTTGCTTGTTTGTTACAACAACTCACTGATACCCGCGCAATAGATAACTCGTGTACAGGGTAATCAGGCAAGTATCGGTGAGATGGTTAATGAAATCAAGAAATCCACTTAATTTACTGCTTGTGT
>DTUY01000412.1 GCA_012963885.1 Candidatus Poribacteria bacterium
AAGATGATACTTATCAAGATGTTAAAAGCCTTGGGTTGTTTTATCTAAAAGCAAAGGCAAAGGAACACCACATATATTACAATTGAAGCGCGGTGGTGGCGAATATATCGTCACTCCCTGTTGAGGGGACGGTAATAAAGCGCAGGCTGAGTCGAACCAACTTTTTTTCGAGAACTTGATCCACTACTTAGTCAAAAAACGTGTTAAGCAGATACAAGCAGTCAGTCCCACTGACAAACTCGCCACCTACTGGGGCAATATAAAAAGAAATTAGTAGTTAGCTAATCATACTTACTTATTCGAGCTAAAAGAGGAGATTATTATGAATGGTGCCCAGTGGTTAGTCGCAACGTTACGGCGGCGTGGTGTGGAGTTGATCTTCGCACTCTGCGGGAACGGCCTTAAGCCATTTTTAGATGCTTGTATTGACCAGCAGATGCAGGTGATTGATGTCAGGAACGAGCAATCAGCTGCCTATATGGCGGATACTTGGGGACGTCTGACCAAACGGATTGGGGTTGTCGCGGTTAGTGCTGGGCCTGGCCATACAAATGCGCTTACCGGATTGGCCAATGCCTTTTGGGATGGAGGGCCAATGTTGCTAATCAGCGGTTGTGCAAGTACACAAACCCGTGGGATGGGAAATTTTCAGGAGCTTGATCAAGTAGAGATGGCCGCCCCCGTTTGTAAATATGCCCGATTGATTAACAGTGCTGAAGCTTTAGAACATGAACTCATTAAGGCACTCAGGTTAGCTGTCTCTGGCCGTCCGGGGCCAGTGCACTTAACCATTCCAGTTAACGTGCTGAATGCGGCGATGCCAGATTCAGCTGTCCGTCAGTTACAAATGAGTACACTTTCTATTGATCAGGTCAACCCAAAATCTTCTGGAGATCAGGATCTAGTACGTGAAGCTGTTGAACAATTGGCTACTGCAGACCGCCCCGCTATAATTGTTGGAAATGGTATATTCTATGCCAACGCCTGGCAATCTTTGGCTGAATTTGCCGAGGAAACAAATATTCCTATCTTTTCAAGCATGTGGTCGCGGGGAGCTATCGAGAAGCCGATACCCGAGTATGTCGGTACAACTTTTAGCGGCCCGACCAACGGTGCCTATTCCTGTCTGGCAGAGACTGACGTGGTGTTGGTATTAGGAGCTCAAGTCGATTACCGTATGGAATACGGTCGTCCGCCAGTTTTTGCTGAGTCAACACGTTTTATTAGTGTTAACAGTGACCCAAACGAATTTCCGAAGACAGTTGAACCAAAGATAAGGATTGTATCTGACTCGCAATCAGCACTCCAGCAAATGAATGTGGTTGTGAAACATTACGTGTGGAATCATCGGGCATGGTTAAACAAAGTGCGTAGAATGCGAGAAGCATTATTAACAAAATGGGACCAACACGGTCGTGAGGACCGATGTCCGCTATCTTCACTACGGATTTGCAGGGAAATACAGCCATTCTTGGACCAGGATATAACTTTCTTGATTGATGGTGGGAACATTGGCCGATGGGCAAACCTGATTCTCTGGAATCGTCATCCAGAATACTGGTTTACTTGTGGTGCCAGCGGTGTTGTCGGCTGGGGTATACCCGGTGCTATTGCTGCAAAACTGGCTCGCCCAGAAGAACCGGTTTTACTTCTGAGTGGCGATGGGGCTGCCGGATTCACCCTCACGGAGATCGAAACGGCGTTACGTTTTAACACCCCATATGTTGCTATCATTGCCCACGACAGTGCTTGGGGAATTGAAGCTGACTCTCGTCCGCCTGACCGCCGGATGGGAACCGTTTTTGGAGAAATTCGATTTGATAAGGTGGCTGAGGCACTTGGCGCCAAAGGCGTCTATATTGACCATCCCAACCAACTTGCACCAGCTATTAAAAGTGGATTAACAACAGAGACAGTCACCTTGATCCATGTGCCAACAGAGCTCGAAGGAGTTGCTCAATTAGACTAAAATGGACAGTTGGTTTATCTCTTCTAGCCGTGGGCCCTGTGTTATATTTGCGTAGACACTAACTGGTAATAGTTTTGCTGTCTGGATTTTTCATTATTATGTATTGATCCAACGATTGTTCAACTTCTTCAAACACTCCTAACCAGTTTCTAATCTTATTCTGTCGCAACAACCTCATCGAAGGATACCAGGGTGTGTCTTGTCTGTTCAGCATCCAACGCCAACTCGGCATATACCGTAGTAAATTCCAGACTTTTTTCCCCAAAGCGCCAGCCATATGTACTGTGGCATTAGATGTTGATATAACGAGATCTAGGGTTGATACCTGTGCCGCGAAATCATCCAAATTTTTTAAAGGGTCTATTTCGTCATCCAGATAGATCGAAATGTTGCTCTTATTAGAAGTATACTCTTCAATCTCCTGCCTAACGTCTCCATATTGTAAATTAATAAAGAAACAATCCTGTTTTGATAGAATAGATGTCCAATATTCTAATGGTGTGCTCTTGGCTTTGCCAAAGTTTTGATTACTACTCTTCCATGAAATACCAATCAGTAATTTATCATCTGCTAACTTTTTATATTTTGTCTTTAATTTTGAAGTTTTTTCTGGGCAAGCCTTAAGGTAAGATTGATTCTTTATTTTAAAGTCGTTTTGTCTAGACCTCAGCCAACGTCCTAAACTACCTATCGGTATTTGATAGTCGATGTCGATATCAAATAATTGCTGAACTGGCGGATTCTCACGAGGGCAGAATTGGATCTTGGGAAAAGCACGCTCAAACAGGGGAATCAACCGTATATCACAATCAGTGATGATGTTGGCCTTCGTTCGTAACAGGTCATCAAACATACTAGCAAACATAATTTGGTCACCAACACCCTGTTCTGCCCAAACCAAGATCAATTTGCCATTAAGATCTGAACCATCCCACCAAACTTGAGGGAAATACCTAGTTTCCAAGTAAAAATCTTTGCATTGCCATCTCCATTCATATTCTTTCCATCCCTGATTAAGATTACCTTTCAGTAATAATGTCTGCCCCAAGTTGTTGTGCGGCTCTGCATAATCGGGCTGAATCCCAATTGCTTTCTGATAACTCTGAATCGATTCTTCCAATTTTCCCTGCTCTCGCAGTGCATTACCGAGATTGTTGTGTGGTTCTGCATAATCGGGCTGAATCCCAATTGCTTTCTGATAACTCTGAATCGATTCTTCCAATTTTCCCTGCTCTCGCAGTGCATTACCGAGATTGTTGTGTGGTTCTGCATAATCGGGCTGAATCCCAATTGCTTTCTGATAACTCTGAATCGATTCTTCCAGTTTTCCCTGTTTTTGTAATACATTACCCAAATTACTGTAATGTCCTGCAAAGTCGGGCTGAATCTCGATTGCTTTCTGATAGGCTCGAATCGATTCTTCCAGTTTTCCCTGTTCTTGTAATACATTACCCAAATTACTGTAATGTCCTGCAAAGTCGGGCTGAATCTCGATTGCTTTCTGATAGGCTCGAATCGATTCTTCCAGTTTTCCCTGTTCTTGTAATACATTACCCAAATTATTATAAGGTTCTGCATAATCGGGCTGAATCCCAATTGCTTTCTGATAACTTTGAATCGATTCTTCCAGTTTTCCCTGTTTCCATAGGATTACACCAAGATTATTGTAGATTTCTGCATTATCGGGCTGCATCTTAATTGCCTCTTGGTAGGCTGT
>DTUY01000413.1 GCA_012963885.1 Candidatus Poribacteria bacterium
CATCCCAGACAATGTATTCTTCGCCGCTCCCGTGATTCCGGCGGCTCACTGATTCGAGAGAGTCGCGCCATCTGAATTTTTCCTCCAGCCCTCCCAGTGAGTGCGGACATCTCCGGGCTCATACGCGCAGGTAACCACGTACAGATCTTCGGTCTGCGAACGGCCCGGCGGGATGTTGATCTGCACGTACGTGTAACCCCTTGCTTTCCACTCCATGAATCCGTCCGTCTCTGATGCTGCGACCGGATGGCCATTCAGGCGTAAGTCAGTGATCTGAGCTTTCGTGAATGGGATTCTCAATCGCAACGCGAGACCGTGCTGAACGGGCCCCAGATCTTTGCTGGAACTCTGCTCACCAAACAGTGCCAACCATGCCTTGGGATGATTCTGGCCTGCCGGCCAGCCAGCTACAAAATCCTTGATAGATTCATGATCGGCCTGTGGGTGATCCGCTAAGTGACCGGCGAAACCATCGAGAGTCACATCACCCAGCCACTTTGATCTCGCTTGCGACGAGGTGGTACAGACGTAAACGATCCTTCCCTCACACATCGGGTCTGCCATGCCGCACGCGATCTGCCCAACGCGATTCCATAGCTCGATACGGCTGCGGCGGCGATCCGATGCCGTCTTTCCCCACGCGGTGACCATGTGATAGCCGTTTGAAAGAATCACCCGATTCGGGTAGCCGGGATAGTATTCACCCGGCCACAATTCGTTACCGATCTCCAGCAAGCGCCGGTGACGCAGGAAACCGCTGCGCTCCCAACTGACCTCCACGGCCGAGAGAATTGAGTGGAACAAGTTGTAACAATAGGTGGCCGCAAAAACACGAGGACGCCCGATCCAGACCTTCGCTGACATCTCCTCCAATTCCGGTCCCCAGTAGATTCTTTCCGAGTCTGACTCCTGCCTGTCCGATGGATAGCCTTCGGCCAAAGCCGCTGCATCCATCTGGCGAATGATCTCGCGGTGATAGCACCTCAGACCGAGATTCGAATAAGAGGAGCCGGAATTTTCAAGCATGATGTATTTCGTAAAGTTCATCGTGAGCCCATGAATGTCCGCATGAACGTCCGGCTGCAACTCATCCATTACCTCCTTGACAGCCATCCCCTCAGGCATGTTCTCCGGATCTTTCGGCCCTTTCAGATTCCATTCTGAGTAAACATAGCCGAGGTCGCCGCGAAGGTAGTCATCAGGATTCGGCACAGGCATGCAGATGATATTCTGGGTCCGAAGAATCTCCGCGGCGAGAGGATCGCCGGAAAGCATCCATTCCATCAGATAGAAAACGGTCGCCGTTCCCGTACGTTCCCCGCCCGAATGAAGAGCCGAAATGAAGACGTTCTCCTTGTGCTTATCACTCGTATTCGGGTCGGTCAGCCGGATGGCATATACCGGCCGGCCCTCTCTGGATTGACCGCGCACTTGCAGGTCCATTAATTCAGAATGCTCAGCCGACCAGCGTTCAAGAACATCCTGAAGAGCTTCAAAAGGTGGCCAGATGGGAGGACCGAAAAAATCAGTGCTGTCTGTCATACGATTTACACCGTTGCTTGAATTATTGTTCGAAAAAAGCACAGGGAACTCTTCTGCACTAGAATACATGCATGGAACTCGAAGGAAAAGGGCTGGTCAATGAAAGTCAGGCCAAATATTTGCTCCCCGGTCGAAACGTGATGGTTACCGGAACTATCTTTGACCACTTTGCCGCTACCTTCATCGAACAACCATAGTCCGGCCATATCTTTAAGCTCGGTTTTAGCTAAAGTTGCACCGGGAACTATTAGGCCAACAACAATTAGGCCGATGCAGATACGGGTTAATTTTGAACTTACCATCTTCATTTTTGTGATCTCCTTGTATAGTGTCCTACTGGGCAGGAAATATATCAACGCATCCAAGTGCCAATTGTATAACTATCAGTTCCCCAATCAATCGACACGGGGTAAATCATCGAGATCGTCATCTCGACTAGTCATTTAGTTGAAAGTAAGAAAAACTATTTTATCACAGAAAGGAAATGATTTGATCCTATACATGTATGTAATGAAAATCCAAATACCAATCATTATGAGCTTGTTGTTGATCCTGATACTGGAAAAGTAATCGGTGAAACTGAAAGAGTATTTGGAGATAAAAAAATGGGAGGTGTAAAAGCTAAAGGTAGAAATACAAAATTAATTTTTTTAGCATGCTGGATTTGGATATTGGTTTGTCATTCCTGTTTTTGAATCCGTGACTGGTAACAACATCAGCAATATGTTTTCCTCCTCTGGAATGCAATTGTTTTACCCCCTACAGTACCCTGAATCCTTCTTTCTGAAAACGAGTTCCAAAGATACAGTAATTTATGCATTTTTTGGACAAGAACGATATCCTAGTTTCTTACCTTACCTCTTTCGAATAGCTGATTTAAGGTCGAATTGAATAATGGGCAGAAGTACTTAGATCCAATACCCGAAATTGGCACTAAAAAACTTTACATTACTATTGATTGCTTGGTTGATTTGTGATAACGTCGTAATGAGTTTGGCGTTTCGCACCTGAAAGTAGTTTTGAGTCTTCGGTCTCACAACGGAGGAATTGATAAATGAAAGTTAAGTTGGCAACTATTGTTGTTTGTCTGTTTCCTATGTTTTGCCACCTGAGTATGGGAGAAATAAATCCAGATTCCATTATCAGTGCGTGGTTGTTTGATGAAGGTAAAGGGAATACTGTTAAAGATTTGTCCACTGCGAAACATCATGGAAGTGTCAAAAAACCGAAATGGGTCAAGGGCAAATTTGGTTCCGCCCTTGAATTTGATGGTAAACCAGGATCAATGGACTATGTCCTCATCGAGGAGAATATTGGTACATTCAGCGAAATGACGTTCTGCGCTTGGGGTATTTACACTGGCAACGTGGGAAAGTTCAGAATGGTTTGGGCTAACAATGGGTGGGCTGGAGGTGATCTGCATTACCAAATACGACCACCAAATGAGCTTGTTTGGGCAGTCAACGGGGATGGCGGACACTTATTTTCAACGATTTTTTTTGATGATAAGCAAAAAGACAAATGGTGGCACTTTGCTACTGTTTATAGTACCGAAAAGAAAGTGAGAAAATATTACATCAATGGTAAACCAGACAAAAGCGACGATAAAGCCACGGTAAAGATCCTGTTTGGACCTGGACGATTGGGATCGTGGGATGGTGGTGGTCGAGAGTGGATGGGCATTCTGGACGAGATCATAGTTTTCAATACTGTTTTGGAGCAGGAAGACATCCAGATGATTATGAAGCAAGGGGTAGCTAAGACACTCAGTGTTGATCAGACAGGGAAATTAACCACGACCTGGGCCAACATCAAGTCTTCAAATTAAAAATCGATTTGGAAAAAGATATAAGGTTGTTGAAATCGGAACCTGACAGAGGGAATGAGTGTATGAGGGTATAGTCCGCTCCCCGGTTTAAGAAAGAGGCACGGTATGGATTCTATCATTTTCAATGAGGCTCATTTATCCCAGTTTCAGGCAGACGGATATACTATTTTGTCAGGTCTGATTGACCAGGCTAGGATTGATTGCTGGAAGGAGACGTTTCACTCGCTTATCTCAGAGTTAGAACCCATTCGCCGCCTACCACAAAACGGTCTGGGTGGGCAAATCGTATTGGACAATTTGGTCGAACACGCA
>DTUY01000414.1 GCA_012963885.1 Candidatus Poribacteria bacterium
ATGATTTATATTGCCATGATACAACTCATGCTTAGGCCACTTGCAATGAACTCAATTTAGAGTTTTTAGACACCCTCTAAGACTTTTGGCTGCAAGTGCTCTTTGAACTAGGTATTGGTTATTTCCCCAATAAAAGAAATGTAAAATCATGAGTCCTGTAAAAGCACCAGTCCATGGAAGAGATTCATGGTCAGAGGGTAAATAAAGGTTCATCTTTGGTACTGCTTGAGCAGCATCGTTGGCCATGAATCCAGCCCATCCTCCAATCTCGGGTTGTAAAAATGTAAGGATCGCCACCAAAATCCCTGCTATTAAGAGAATTGTAGTTTGAATAAAATCCGTCCACACAACGGCTTTTAGACCACCAAAAATAGTGTATGTACATGAAATCGCAATAAGGCCAAAGATTCCGCCAATATAACCAAATTGTATCCCAGTATTTGCGAGCAGGATATTCAAGGTTCTTGAACCAATATAAAATGCTGCAATCATCTGGACAAGAATAAGAATAAAGCTTGTTATTGTGTACATAAGTGATGATGCTGGGCCAAATCTTTTTTCCAGATATTCGCTCAAAGTAAAAATTCTAAGTTTGTAATAAACGGGTAAAAATACATAGGCGAGAAGAAGAAGACCTGCAGCCGCTCCTAGTTCAAAATGAGCTTGCGCAAATCCGATTGAGAACCCAATTCCAAGCATTCCCACTAAGTGGTTTGCCGAAATATTCGTTCCAAAAATAGAACCCGCAACACCATACCAAGGAATTGATCTGCCAGCGAGAAAATAGTCTTCTGAAGTATTTTCTTTTTGACCAATGTAGATTCCTACTCCCATAATACATAATAAGAATCCCCCAAAAATGAATATATCTAATCCCGTTAACATTATGATGGCACCTCTATTCCAGGTTGATACTGACTAAAGGGTAAACTAATTTTGAATATCCCAATCAACTTTTAACACTCCTGCAGATCTCTTTATTTTCCCCACTTTATCGTTTGTTTTGTTTCTAAAACGAATTTTACTCTTAACTGTAAATTCATCCCGGTCAGTTATTAATCCACAGTTGAGATTATTTTATACACTAACTTGCTGGGTTTTATCGCCAGACTCTCAATGTTTGAAAGAACCTTGGCTCAGGCGCAAGTCTAGATCAGCAACTTTTCTTGTACCATCTTAATAGCATTTTCATCATCCACATCGATAAGGGGAAGATATATGGAACGGGATATCCCATCTCTGCTTCCATGTTTAAAGATACCTTACCCGAGTAAATTGTTTCTTAGTTGCATTAGTCCGAATATCGTAAACTAAGTTCAATCCTTTCAACACTGATTTCCTCAAAATGATCGGACAGACGCAGGGAAACCAGATTTTTCCCCGTTGTAATCTGTTTGCCCTCCACTGGATAGACAATCCAGCCACTGTGAATTTCGAGTTCCAGCAATCGACTGTTATTACACCGGGTTTCAAGTTCCTCGACTGTGGCCTTGGTTGGTGGTTGGTTCCAGTAGTCATCTCTATAGGGGTTCTTGCGGATTTTGCCTTGGGCGATGCGTGACTTCGCCGGCAAGTCCTTCGCGATGGGATCGGACATTAGGATTCGGAGACAAGCCCCATCCATATCCCATAGCACCGTGTTGAACTTGAATTCCTTGTGCCGGGTAAAGCTGAGCAAGGTATCAGCATATGTCTCAGGTGTCCGGACATCCGGCCGGTAATCAAAAAAGGCGGGTCGTACAAGTTGATGAGCCAACGATCCCGGTTTGCTATGGCTGTATGTTGCGGTGAAAGCTCCAGTGGTTCTTCCTGTTCCGCGCCTTTATCCGCTGACGAGTGGACCAACAATCAGACTAAAAAGGGTACCAAGGTCGAATGGTTGGCCGGTATTCATGTGCGTATATTAAGTATTTTGGGATGGTTTTACCAGTCCGGAAAACGCGGCTCCACGATTGTTCTACATCCAGCGCAGATGCACCGAGTTTCGGCCTTGGCCAAGCACGAGGCAATTTGCACCCAAAGCATTGGAACGCCGATTACTTGGGGTAATCTGCGGATGCCTTCCACCCAAGCATTTCATAGATATCAAAACGAATCGATCCAGAGGCAGCCCGAGTGTAGTTCCAGTCCACGTTGCAGTTCCATATTAGGTCCAATTAAGTCGCCATTCTAGCAAATTAGGGCTGGTCCCGCAAGTTTCAAAGGAGAAAATAGAGGCAAGGGGATATCTTGTCAATTCACATCCAGCTATTAAGGCAGCGCATCCAGAGTTTGAAATGGTGGGAAAGGAAGTGTTTTAGAAGCTAGCTAGCGTTGATATTATTCAATAGATCCTGACAATTACCTTGATAATTTTCAATCAAAGATCAATGTTAAGTATCGGCTTCTTTCCTTAGCGTCAGTGATTGATAGCAAAAGTATCTGTTATGCGCCGTAGTTGTGAATCTGCATACAGGCATATCTATCCGCTGGGTCAATTGGTTGATCTCTAGAATCATAGATGTCAGAGAAAGCATTAGGAATTGAGTCCACATTCTTCATCGCATAGTTATGTGGCCACAATTTAATGTTCCCCCGTTCAAATTGGTTCTTGTAATGATCCCACTTACGTTTGACAAGATATTGAGATGAAAAATCTCTTGTTGGAAATTGACCCTGTAGCTTTCTGTCTTGGGCACCTCTAGTTCAAGTAAATCCCTTTTCGGAACATCACCCACTTGGAAAGAACGAACAGAAGGCCTCCTCTTTATTTTTTTGGGCTGAACGAGATCAGTTACTAGCCAGCAAACTGGTTGGTTTCCCAATGTTAGTCTGCTATAATCTGGACACATATAAACGCTGCCTGAAAGTTATGGGGAATAATAGCCATGGACGTATCACCCAAAAATGCTCCTATCCTGCTCAGTGATGAGCAGGTTCGCCAATATGTCGTTAATGGATATGTTATATTGAAACCATCGGTACCTACTCATATTCATCAGGTCGTTTGCCGGAAACTGACTGCCTGTTTGAATGAGGGCGGTAATCCCGGCAACAACGTGCTTCCAAAAGTACCTGAAATGCGTCATGTTCTTAATAGTCCGGAAGTCCGGGGTGCGTTGATAAGTGTTCTGGGCGAAGACTATATTGAGCACCCACACCGCCACTGTCATCATCTTTCGCCGGCAACAGCACCTGCAACCGATGCCAAGGCGAGGACGGATGCCGTCGCCGCCAACTGTCACCAGGATGCATATACTCCACTCGGCCGCCCAAGACAGCATTACTCTCGTTATGCCAGAATTATGTACTACCCGCAGGATACGCCAATCGAACTGGGTTCCACACATGTCATTCCTGGCACACAGTTTAATCAGGGAATCACCGATGCAGATCGGGCACAGGCAATTCCGGTGGACGGAGAAGCCGGAACAGTGTCGCTAACCCATTTCGACGTTGGCCATGCCGCTGGTCTGAATACGGTCAACCAGCCACGTCACATGGTAAAGTTTATCTACGTGCGGGCAGTGGAACCTGTGACGCCGTCTTGGAACTGTCTAAGTAGGCAATGGCAGCCCCCCCAAGATGTCCAAGCCCCCTATGATCTTAATCTGACATGGTCACACGTTTGGGATTGGATGTGTGGGAAGCGGGATCGATACCATAGTTTCAGACAAAAAAACATTCTCTCGGCCGGCAAAGTATCTCAACTGGTAGAGGATCTGAATGAAGTCCAAGAAGTGAATATCCGTTTGCAAATAATCCACCAAATTTCCGCCTTGAGTGCTGAGGCTACCGATGCCATACCTTATTTAATTGAAATGTTGAATACTGATCATCAAGCGATACGCCTGGCTGCTATTTATACTCTGGGAATCATTGGCCAACCAGCGGTAGAACCACTGATTGCTAGTCTGAAAGAGAGTGGTGTCCGTGAAGAAGCTCATTCGGTACCGCAACCTTGGAACGAAGGGGCTATCCTGATGGATGATACGGCTTTTGCCTTGACTGCCGTTGGTTCTTCTGCCGTTGAAGCTTTAATTTTGGCACTGGATGACACCAGCGAATGGACTCGAATCAACGTAGCTTTCGCTCTGGGTGAGTTAGATTCCCACGCCGCCAATGCGGTTCCACGCCTAATACAATGCTTGAATGATAAATCTCATCGATTTGTCCGTACCGTACTGGACGCACTGGGCAGTATTTGTCAAAACGTCCCGACTTTTGTCACTGACATCAGCCAGTTCTTGTTGAAAGAGGAACCAAGTTGGGAAGAGGAATTACACTCTCGTCGGTGGACAGCGCAGGACCAGATTCGTATCAACGCGGCCATGGCGTTAACACGGTTGGGCCAGGATGCGGGTGCAGCTGAGGATGTCCTGATTCAGGCGCTTGACGATCCCTGTGGGCACGTTGGCGCCTTTGCCATGGATGCTCTAAGGCGACTTGATTCAACCAGTTCGAAACAGGCAATCATGTCGTATCTAGAGGCCCAGCGCTGGGATGAGTCTATTCGACAGGACAGGTTGTATTGAGGCCGCAGTTTTCAGCCGATGTAATTGCTTTTGCAGGCCAGAGATTGACGAAAAATATGTGGGTGAGTTTCTTCCGTACTACACGGGGAAGTCTCTAAGGTGTTTTAGGTTCCTCTTTGGGGAAAACTCATTCCCGTCTTGGGGATAAGGAGATGCAATCCTAAAGACGGTTGAGTAAGATTTTTTATCGAGTCGTAATTCGTTTTTCAGATCTCACCGTGTTTACCCATCACACATCATTTTGAGTGGGCAATCACAAAATCTACCAGCTGTTGGCATTGAAAAAAGCCGGACCACATGTTGTGTCCCTGGTTCTTGAGTGTCACTAGCCTAGTTTCTCCACCTAATTGTTGGTATCGCTGAGCCAATTTCCCCGAGTTTTCTTCCAGAGGCACTACGATATCACAATCACCATGAACAAAGAATATCGGCACATTTTCCTCAGCCAATCCCTCTAGGCGATCGACTGGATTATGCCAGCTAAGGTTGGCTTCAAGTTGCTCCTTAGTCATGCCATAAGCCTCAGACGCTTTATGGAGACCAGGATAACTGCTGAGATTACATACCGGGTAGATGCCGGCCATGCAGGCCACGAAAGCAGGATGCTCTGCTGCCCAATTATAAAGCATTAGCCCCCCTCGGCTTCGTGCCAGTAATAATGCTTTACTAGAGAGATTATACTTCTGACTCAAATATTGGTGAAAGGTGAAATAGCGTGCTCGACCCTGAGGGTTACCGAACGATTCACCGACATCGATACTAGCAATAAGCTATACCGGCTTGTAGAAACCTGTCAAACATCCAGACTTCTTCAGCTCCTGGTAAGCCAGGCAATGTCGGTGCGTACCACACCCAGGGAAGTTTATCACTGGATTGAGCCGGTAGAATCAGGAAGGCGATATCTCCTTCCACTGAGAAAGTTTGCCCGCTGATTGGCAATTCCTTGGTAGCGGTTGTCATAGCTGTTTCTTCTATGGATGAACCTATTATGAGATGGAATTTTGTCCTACTGACAACTAGTCATGATTTCCCGTTACCAGGGTTGATCTGGTCAACAAACCATCGATAGCTTGTTGCAATTCTTCAGGCTTAAATCCCCATGGGCCTAGTCCACTGGCATAGACGACTTCCCCTTTGAGATCGATCAAATAAAATCGTTCCGGCCAGGCAGCATAAGCTTTCATCACTGAGTCATGAATCTCATCCACGTAGGTACGAATACCGTACTGCATTGCCTGTTGACACTCAGCTGCCACTCGACAACGTTCCTCGGTGGTCTTGGGATCAGTAATCCTGTTGGGACTATTAACATCCCAGCCGTCTATTGGGTGTGCTTCGCGAATATAAATCACCAAGAATTCAATTTGTTGATGATATTGCTGGTAGAGTTGATGCAGACTGACCGACTGTCGAACGAATGGCGGTCATGTAAAACTGCCAAAAATTAGGGCTACCGGTTTCTGTTGCCGAAAACTGGAGAGCGCCAGCGGATTTTCTCCCCGAGTATCGGACAACTGAAAATCGGGTGCTATATCTCCCTCTTTAGGTGCTGATGGATCGTATTTTTGTTGCCAAGCTAGGGCATCTTCTTTATTTTGAAAGGTCATATTCGTAGTTCCTTTTCCTCTTCTCTAATGATGATGTTACTGTTTATCGTTGTCCTGGCCATGACCAATCGAGCAGGTTTTGACTCCAAGCAATGCCGATGGAAGCATGATTGTCAAAATGTATCTTTTCCGTTTCTGGGCCTGATCCATGATAAAACATCAAGTACTTTTCCACACCTTCAAGCTGACGAAGATCTACTACGGTACCGGCGGTGATTCGGCCATGAGCCCACGGCCAGTCTTTTTGCCCCAAAGTAACCAGTTGCCCCCAATCATGCCAGTTCACCAAGTCGGTGGATCGTTTGATTCCAATACCGTTGGAGGGTGAATGAAACAGGATGTACTGATTGTCTTCGACTAGGACACAGACATTTTCTCCGCATGGATAGTTACCTCGGTAAGTCCAGTTTTCCAGATCAGTGGACGACGATAGGCTAACCCCATTCTGTTTGTAGAAGCACCACCATAGTTCTGATTGGTCTTTGTCTTGCACCAAGTAGGGATCAATCATCCGTCCCATCTCTTCCTCACGCACCTGTGGTCCTTTGACTAGCAGGATCTCCGGTTTCGACCAGTTGACTAGATCAATACTACGCATGATAAAGATTCTGGAGGTCTGGTCACCATAGCGAGGAATTTGGTCGACAGTATATCCGGGTCGCGGATAAGCCTGCAAGCAAAGCAACCATTCCTGCCGGAAGTAGATGACATTACCTGGACTGGAAAAGTTCAGCGACTGATCTCTAGGCGTCAATTTATGGGGCAGAGTCCAGTTGAGTAGATCAGAACTAGTCGAGTAGGCAGTATAGCTAAAAATATAACCATCATTCTCGATTTCCACCAAACTATAAAATAGGTAGAAAACGCGATTATGATAGAGAATGGCCGGATCACGGTATGCCGTCGATTGGTCACCGTGCAAAATGATAGGGGATTCTATTTTTTTTAGGTCCATCATCTTCTTTCATTATCCGTAGGCAGTCGATCTAAACTTGAATCAAATTTGTTCCCGCAATCCATTATTATCACCAGTGAGCATGGCAGGCAACTGCATTTAGGCTTTTGAACCGAATTCTAAATTCTAGGATAGCAAGGCAACTATTCAACCGCGCCAACTGGTATCGATACTAGTATATCCATGTGTGTACCGTTGCAGATGCAGGGGCAGTTCAGCCAGAAACCGCTGGCCTTCTTCTGGCATTTGCCAGGGAATATCAATCTGGTGGTTACGGTTCCGGAACCCGATTGCACAGGAAAGACGGATCTGATCCGTTTGGTTGGAAAACGCACCGTGATAAGTACGGTGCGCAAAGATAATCATGTCACCCGGATTGGTGAATAGGGGTACTATTCCCGGTACGTCGAACCCGTTGTAGGCTTTTTCTTCCTGACCTTCAGGATAAAATGACCGTTTATCGGAAGTCAGCCGAAACCCTTCCGGCCCTGACCAGTTTTCAAGGTGTGAATCTTCGATGACGCATAAACCTCCGTGTATAGGGTAAGATCCGGTGATATAGAACCACTTGCCGGAAGGCCACAATCCACGGTTGAGAACATCGCCCGAATTCTTAGGTGCTTCCTCCGAAAATCCGCACCAGTCGGTATGCCAGGCTACCGGACTGGATTCCGGCATGCGAATGATGGCCGCTGACCGGTGTATCGTCACTTGGTCAGTACCGATCAGATGTTGGTGGATTGTCATAAAGGGATGATATTCTAGCAGTTGCCAAGCACCGGCACCGGACTCGACCCAGGCATGCCGTGTTCCGCTTTCTCCTTGATTCAGAGTGCGATCGGGATCGGTACCGTCGAAGACAGCTTGTTTGAGACTGTCAATCATCTGCTCTGGCAGTACATCTTTGACGATAGCAAATCCATGAGTTTCTAGACAATCAGACATCTGATCTAGCTGATCCATCCCAAACTGGTATTGATACCTTAGGTCCGGCTGCTGAACGTGTGAATAGTCTTCCATCTGATTTATACCTCCATTGGGTCTCTGTTTTATTTCAATGATCAATCCAAACTGTTTAATACCAGCTCCAGTAAGTCGGGGTTGGCTGATTCACTGTCACCGTCTTTGATGACGGGGCCAGGGTTTTGCACCACTACCACCTGTTGTTGGGGAAAAACTGTTAGATAATGCCCGTTGGCCCCACTGGCAGTGAATCCAGTTTGTGGTAGGTTGGGCCACAACTGGCCTTTACTGTTGGTCCAGAAACCTAAGCCGTATTTCCATTCTGATACCGAACTGTGAGTCAGGAGATCAGCCGAAACCCGAATACTAGTGTTCAGCCAATTTGCCGGAACAATCTGCTGATCTTGCCAGTAACCATTGTTGCACCATAACCAACCCAAACGAGCGAGATCTCTGGCGGTGGTATAAATCTGGCAATAATAACCGAAGATATTAAGCCGCGCTTGATGGTGCAAGTCGAAATTGGTCTGTCTATAATTCCAATCGGTACCGATGCGCTCAGCCAGCTTGGTTTTGATCAACTGGCCGAAACCGATTGACCCTTCTGGATCAGTGACATCGTAGTAACCGTAGATCTTGGCCAGGGCATGAGTCAGGATATTCATACCATAGGTCTGGTAGTGAAAAACCTTTCCTGGCGTCTCTTCCGGTTTCATGTAGCCGGAGGTGTTAGCAATCAATTGTCGGAAAGTGATGTCTTTATCTTTGGGAAAAGCGTACCGGCCAAGTTTAGGTCCTTGCCTGTCTTGTATCTCCATCATCTCCGGATAGTAGTCCACTACCTTCTCTTCGGCAGAATTCAGTTTTCTTTCTTGAATGATTATTCCTAGGAGGTTAGAGTAAACGGACTTGGCAGCTGAAGCAATAGGTACCTGCCGATCCGGTTCCATGCCTATGTTGACTTCCAGCGCGATTTGACCGTCACGCAGTACCAGAAACCGGTAAGGTCGGGATGCTGACTTTTCAGCCATCCACTGCCGTGCCAGATCCAGCTTCTCGATATCGAAACCGAGTTGAGACGGCGCGGTTACTGCCCACTCGGTGGTGGGGTAGGATTTCATTTCTGGTTAGCCCTCCTCAGACCAAGAAATTTCCTCGAAAACGCGGGACACCACCCAATCAGGTCTAGGGTTTTCCACCGGTCTGGGTTTGTTATCAATATCATTATAAGCGATGATCAAACTCTTACGTGGGACAGGAGATAGGTTATGGTTAGAACTATGTACTAAGTTACAATCGAAAAACAGCACATCCCCCGGTTGACCTGTGATCTGTCGAATCTCGGTTTCGCGGATCTTTTCTTTCAACACCGATTTCTGGATACACCACTGTTTGTAACTGGTGGTAGTGGTATCGCTGTGGTGTTCCTGCCTTCCCCATGAGTGGGAACCGGAGATCACCATCAGACAGCCGTTGTGAAGTGTAGCTGGATCTAGAAATATCATCACCGACATCAGCTTAGAATCAACACCATCGTAGATCCAATAACCGTAATCTTGGTGCCAGAGCCAGACCGTACCTTCAAAAGCCTCTTTGACATTCAGTTTGCTGTGCCAGATATAAAAACTATTTTGCAGGATCTGTTGTACCGGCTCCACGATTTTGGGGTGTCGCGCCAAATTTCTAAAGGTGGGAACATATCGGTGGGAATTGTAGACTTGCCGGACAGCACCGCTATGTTCCCGCTCCCGGTGCATGCCGCTGTCATCGTCTGTCAACAGGAGAGGGACATCCGTATTCAAAGCGTCAATTTCCTCAACCGACAGTAAATTGGGCACCAGAAGAAATCCTTCCTGATGGTACTGTTTCAACTGCTGTATGGCCCATCTCATCAGCGATATCCCTCCGACGGATAAGTCTTATTTTTTCAAACGGATTTGATCTTTCTTACAGTTTCCAGATAGGTTCGAATTTGCTGTTCATAGCCGATGTTGGTCGGCTGGTAATAGGTAGCACCCTGCAATTCTTCCGGAAGATGTCCTTGATTGGCAACGTGATTAGGCATCTGATGATCGTATTGATACCCTTGCCCATGACACAACTCTTTCATCAACTGGGTTGGTGCGTTGCGCAAGTGCAAGGGAACTGGATAAGCGGGTTTCTGTCTTACCTCTTCTTGAGCAGCTAGTAGTGCTTGGTAGGCGGCGTTGCTCTTAGCTGCACAAGCCAAATAGATAGTAGCATGGGCCAGATTGAGTTGTGCTTCCGGCAGACCGACATACTCAACTGCTCGCGCAGCAGCATCAGCAATGAGCAAGGCGTGCGGATCAGCCAAGCCAATATCTTCCGAAGCCAGAATCACCAGTCGGCGTGCGATGAAACGGGCATCCTCACCACCTTCCAACAACCGCGCCAACCAATAAATAGCTGCGTCTGGATTGGAACCACGCACACTTTTGATTAAAGCTGAGATTAGGTCGTAATGTGAATCTCCTCGTTTGTCATGCCGTAAGATCCGTTTTTGAACAGCTTCCTGAATCTGGTCAGGCTGAATTCGGCGTCGTTGCTGTGCATCAGGTTGACAGGTTTGTACGGCTAATTCCAGCGCATTGAGTGCCAGACGAATGTCACCACCAGCCAATAGTACCAGCGACTGCTCCCCTTCCTCTGTCAGGTCGACCTGCATGTGACTCAGATCGGTATCGTTCAATGCCCGTTGAATCAATTGTTTAACATGATGCGGTTCCAGCGGCCGGAAAGGATAAACCTGCATCCGTGACAGTAAAGCATCATTAATTTCAAAGGACGGGTTCTCGGTAGTGGCACCGATCAGTCTAATCGTTCCATCTTCCACAAAGGAAAGGAGGAAATCCTGTTGAGCTTTATTGAAACGGTGAATCTCGTCCAGAAACAGGATGGTGGAGCGTACTTGAAACTTGGCTGCTTCCTGCGCCTGGTTAATATATTTCCTGAGTTCCGGCACACCGGTTGTACCAGCGTTGAGTTGATGGAATTTGGCCTTGGTCTGATGGGCGAGAATGTAAGCCAACGTTGTTTTTCCACATCCCGGCGGTCCCCAGAGAATGCAGGAAGTCAAATTATCCCGTTCAATAGCCAGACGAATGGGTTTTCCTGCTCCCAGCAGATGTTCCTGCCCCACAAATTGATCTAGCGTTCGAGCACGCATTCGGTGTGCCAGCGGTCCGGAAACCGGCTGATCAGTGTGAAATTCTAGTTGATCAGACATTTTGCTCTAGACCATTACTTGGCGAACGGCAGGAAACTCACGCCAAATGTCAGTATACGCTTCGTACCCGTTTTCAGCACATTCTACGTGCCGCAAGCGGGCAATAGCAGCGTAACGGACATCGGGAGATATATTAGGGCCGCCACAGTGGGCGGATTGATGGTGAGCTACAATCAGGTCACCGGCTTCACCGGTTACTTGTACCGCTTCACAGGGAAGATCCAGCCGCGGCATGCCGTTGGCCAGTACTTGATATCCCTCTTTTTTAAAATAATCCTCAAAGAAGCTATGTGATTTGGGCCAAACGGTGAAATTTCCAAAATTTTCATCTGGTACATCCGAGAGATAAACAACAGCAAAGATGGTGAACCCGCGTCGATATACACCTTTAGCCATACTGTTGCTGCCGCTTCCTAGGCCGTCGAGATGTCCCCCCGGTTTTGTAGCTTCTGACCCAAGTTGCAAAGGAAAACGCAGGGCGATTTGCGCTCCACTGCAGGGCAACACATTATCTGTTCCCATTAAGGCTTCCGCTACTTGCATCACCGGCGTTCTGTTGAATAAATCGGTCAACACCGGATTTTCCTTCAGTTCGTTGCAGAAGGCCGGAGCCAAATATTTTTCTTCATCGGCCTGATGTTTACCAATAGATCCAATAGAATGGTTAATAGCTTGTCGGGCGGCATCCACCATCAGTTGGGGAACCGCACCGGCGACTTTTAAAAAACCGTTTCGGTAAAACTCTTGTTTTTGCGATTGTGTTAGCATGGTTGTGTCTCTCCTAAGTCAAGAATAGTCATCAAGGTTTTTCTCAAGCGAAAATTAACTTTTTGTTCCTGCTGTGCTGACAAGTTCCTCACCTTCCAGGATGCTTTTAGCTAGATTCCACTGAAACGTTTACCATGCCATCGGTATGGAGACGTTACTGAGTTAATCAAAGGAAACAACTCACCCCCAACCTAAAAACCATACATAACTGGTCATGCAAGATACCTTGGCTGTTTCCAACTATTATGGCTTACTTTTTCTGACTCCTATAATGACTCATTTTATAACCAATATATTTTTAAGTAAAGGCTTTATTCTGTCAACTGTTTATCATCTCAAAATGCTTTAATCGGTAAGTACGTCTAGTACGGCTTTGTCAACAGGGCACCCCGATTATGGTTATCCAAAAAAGTTTGATAGAGATGAGGACGTCTTTGCATCCAGTTGATACTGCGAAAACATCCTTTACTAGCCGGCCGGTATCCGTCGGAAATGTTGATTATAGCTTGAATAAACTCTTTTTCACCATGGTTCCAAGCCAGTACATTACCCAACCGATCAATAATGCAACTGCCTTCCGTCCGATTAACCGCTACTACCATACAAACCTGATTATCCATAGCGCGAGTCTGCATAATTCCTCGGAACCGACCGGGATCGAAGACACGCAATCCCGGTTGCCAGGCACGATGATCACCCATTATCGGCAGTAACAGGAAATCAGCACCATTCAAACCCACCATACGCGAAGATTCGGTAACAGAACTATCCATGCAAATATTACAGCCAATTCGTCCTATTTCGGTTTCAAAGACCGGAAATCCTTCACCAGGCAGGATTCCGCTTTCAATCTCCCCACCAACGGCTAAGTGCACTTTTCTGTATAAGCCGTCAACCTGGCCATTTGGGTTGATCAAGACAGCACTATTATAAACGGCATCGTCATCCCGTTCTAGCATACCCAGCATAATCCGTAACTGGTATCGTCGTGCAATGTCGGCAAAAACTTCGGTTTCCGGTCCAGTCACCGGCACAGCCAGATCGATCGGACTCCCCTTTATTCCCCATTGCAAGGCGATTTCCGGCAAAACGATCAATGACGGGTTTTCTTGGCTAGCCGCTTCACATAAGGGAGCATAGAAAGAAATATTGTCATCAATGGTTCTAAATGGACCTTGACGCTGGTTGTTTTTACCCGTCACTACAGCAATCTTGATCGACTGAAGCATGTGGGTAGGTATCTCATCGGTCGAAATTTCCTCTATCCGTGGTAGAGACCAGGTGGACGATCCCTTGGTTGACCAACGCAAAGTACAGCGTAGGGTCAAAGGAACGTTATCTTGCTCTGGTGATAAGCATCGTTGAAAACGCATAATCTGTTTGTTGACCTGTTCCGGTAACAGGTAGTCCCAACCAGTTACCTTTGGGTTTCCGGTGTTGGTGTCGGTAGGGGGCAGTTCACCCCAATAGGCGGCACAGCGAATGATATCATGCGGATTGTCGATTTCGATTTGTTCGGCATTGGCCTCTATCAGGTACGTCTTTCCAGCTTTTGCACCGACAAATGTCATTTGCCAGCCACCGACACAGGTACGTGTCCCGTTAGCACGAATTATCAAGCGGTTGCCATCACGCTCAGTCAATGGTGCTGCTGAGGGGTGTGGGGCCCAAGGTTGAATGGTTTCCAATTTCAAATTTGTCATACATGGCTCCAATCGGCGGACAGGGGTTTCAGACTATCAAAGCAACGTTCGATACAGATTCATATTCAATCTTGGCCTGGCAGAAAACTGTGAGTCTTTGAAAAAAAGGATTATCTAGCATCTGGATGTATCAGTCAAGCAATTTTGTAGTTAAGTGGATTAAATCTAAAAACGAAGGGGCCCAACCTGATGGTAGGGTGGTTACCACGTTATTCTGGAATTAAACATGGGGAAATTGGATGTTTCCAATCGGGTTTGATCACCCATCCTATCAGTTTCGAAGGCGGGTAGACTGGAACTTCAGGCGGCCCCAAGCAGTGGGCAAATGGTGATCTTTAATTTTCACGTCCAAAGTTAAACGATGTTCTGCCAACTCAAATATCTCTTCGTTAATAGTTTTATAGCGAATAGGGCCAATATTGGGTGCCAGCCACATATAACTAAGAAAGGTCTTTTTACGCTCTTTTCTTAAACGGTCAGATTCTTCCGAGATGCGCATAACTCGGCGAAAAAGTCCAGCTTTGACTTTCAGGGTTTCCATACTAACCACTTTGAAACGTGTATCTAAGGTTTCAACTTTGGCTTTCTTGCCACCTAACCGCTGTCCCGAGGTATCCCACTTCTTTTCTGGTCGTACTAGTTGGGGTAAAAAGAGTTGTTCCGACTCATAGGTGTAGACTGTGGATTTGATTTTGCCGTTCTTCCGTTTTTTGTACTGAACCATGTATGATTGTTTCAATCCTTTTGGAGCTCTAATCAGAAAATGTGCCCTAGAATTCACCTGATCGTAGACCACCACAGCGCCAGAATCCAGTTTGACCTTCATCCTCTTATTTTGTTTTTTGCCATTTCGATTGATCTGCAGTCCTTCTTCTTGAGACACGATTTGGACCAGTCGTTCCTGATTCCCGTCACGACTGCGGAAAACCCAGGTGTTACCAACTGAGAAGGGAAAATAATCCTGTGCCACTGACTGGCAGACGATGACCAGTCCAAGGAAGCAAATGAATCTGATTGTTAGTTTCATCTCTTATTCCAAAGTATTTCTTACTGACAAACTGACTTAGCTATAACCTAAACTTTCATTATGGATACAAACGAGATTTTTCATCGAGGTAGCTGTTAAAAATTGGCTGTTTCAGTTAGCGTAACTGCCCTTGATGCCCACTCTCAATTGCTTGGCAAAGATCCATCGTATAAACAAGATCTTCCAAAGAACTCCAGGGTGCTGTATCGTTGAGAATACAGTCGGCAAAATGACGTGTCTCGTTAAAGTCAGTGCCACCGACAGCATCCAGATTTAAAGGTGTTTCACATTTCCTGCCATCGAGATAGAGCGTGATCTTCGACAAGGCTGTTAGATCTAGATAAGCCGACATGTTTTCAGCATGGACCTCTGCCGTTTGTACTCGGTATCCAACGCCATAATGGCTCATCATAGTGCCGCGGCAACCGTTATCGAAAGTAATGATGGCATTATAGCGTGGAGTTCCTTCTCTGTCACCATGCCAAGAATGGGCGTAAACTTCGGTTGCCTGAGCAGCCTCAGTTGGTGTTCTTCCCGACATCCAACGAAGAAGGTCAACGTGGTGAATTGCGTCACAGATAATCTCTGGAGGTGCGACTTCCCGAATCCCAGGCCGTCTCAACCCCGACGGTGGTTTATGATAGTCTGCCGATACCTGAACCGCTCCACCACGTTCTTGAAGCAATTTCCGTATAGCCAAAACTTCCGGCTTGTAACGCCGGTTAACGGAAACGATGGCTATGCCTTTGCTCTGCCGAGCAACTTCTAGCATTTGTCGTGTTTCTTTGGGGTTCATTCCCGGTGATTTCTCAATTGAGGTGTGGAGATCCCGTCCCAAGCATTCCAACACGATCGGCAACAGGTGTCCAGGCATAGTGACAACATAAACGAGATCCAAGTCAACTTGGTCTAACATCTGCCGGAAATCTGTAAAAACAAATTGAGGTTGATGGTCGGTCTGGGCCTTTTGTAAGCGGTCAGCGTCCATCTCAGCCACCGCCACCAGTTTCATTCGCGGTTCATTCTCTATCATAGAGAAGTGGCTCTGAGCATGCCCACCACAACCGATAACACCAACTTTTAACTCCGCCATCTTCTAACCCTGTTATTTATAGTAGCCATACTCATCAAAGTTCTAGCTGGGAGGCAGCTAAACTATGTAAACATATGTGCCTCAAAATCCCCAACTCCCAGCTTCGATCTTCAAAGGATGAGTAATGCACAATTTACAATCATGATACCTTTCAACTTATGTAAGAGGTAACAACTTCCTGGATCTCGGCCAAACTATCCCATTCACTACCAGCACTATCAAATATTAATGAATATGGACCATCAAACTCGGCTTCAGCAGCCAAATTCATACACTGTGTGAACTCGTCGCGGAGCATCTCACCAGCTACAGGCCACTCGGCTTTAGCGTGTACTGAGGTGGCTCTGGGCAGGATAGCCGATAGTTCGGTGTACTTATCATCTCCTTTGAAGTTACCGAAATCAGCGCAGAGACCGATGTCTTCCGGGCATAGATCTAATATGGCCAGCAGATGATCAGCTCGTTTGCCAATCTGACGAAAGTTTTCGGTAGTAACTTTGACACCCAATTTCTTACCGAACTTCGCCAAAGAGGCTAAATTTTTGGCACTCAACTGAATTGCTTCATGATGGTGAGCATCATCAGTCTGAATATCGGTACAACCAGCGATTACCCGCGCGTGGCTAGCACCACACTTACCTGCTATCTCGATCCAGAACCGAATTTGCTCCATCTCTTTCTGGCGTTGTTCTGGATCTGGGTGCGTAATATCCCCCTCATCGATCAGTACACTGAATAGTTCGACACCCGCTTCGTTCAGTGAAGCACACAAGCTGTCAATGTAGTCGTCATCAATCTGTGGGAAATGAAAGTGGCAGATTTCCAGTGTTTTAATCCCGCGATCAGCGATTTTGGCTGGTAGTTCCAGCAATGAAATGTCACCGTTCTCTGTAGTTGAACCGTCCAATTTGTGAAAGACAGAACCCAGTGCTCGGTGTAAACTCCATGATGAAATGGACAATCTAGCTGACATATTAATCTCCTTCAAAAATATATGGATTCATGGTATTAGTTGAACTTTAATCGAATCGGTACCTTTCTGAACCATTTCGAAGGCCTCAACATATTTTTCCAATGACAACTGATGAGTAACGATTTGTCCCACATCGATCATGCCGCGATGAATGTAGTCAATGGCTAATGGGTAAGCATGCGGACCAAGATGTGCTCCATGAATATTAAGTTCTTTGGTATCACCGATGATGGTCCAGTCAACTGTTACCGGTTCGCGCATAACACTGAACTCAACGAAAGTCCCTGCTTTACGGATCATGCGCAACCCTTGTTCAACAGCGCTTGGATGGCCGGTAGCTTCGATGTAGACGTCACAACCGTAGCCATCGGTCATTTCCAGAACCTGTTCCACCACATCAATTTTACTTGGATTGAGACTGATGTCGGCCCCTAGTTTTTCGGCTATCTGCAACCGCTTGTCGACCAGATCCACTGAGATCAATCTACCCGGGTTTTTTAAGCGGGCAGCCCCGACCATGCCCAATCCTAACGTTCCAGCCCCAGCAATCACTACTACATCGCCGAACTCTATCTCTCCTCGTTGAACAGCATGAATTGAACAGGATAGCGGTTCAATGACAGCCGCATGTGACGGTGGAATCTCGTCGGGAACCTTGTGAATAATCGATCGTGCGGGGAACTTCATGTACTTAGCCATACCGCCATTAACCACCTGCTGGAAACCGAAGATATTGTGGATCTTGCAGAGCCAGTATTTTCCGGTCTGACAATAACGGCAATCCCAACAAGGGACTATCTGTTCAGCGATAGCCGTATCGTTGATCTGCAAACCATATTTTTCTGTCACACCTTGACCGAGTTGCACCACTTTTCCCGTAAATTCATGTCCTGCTATTACGGGGCCTTCAACGTAGGGAACCCTATGTTCATCACCCCAAAACAGCGGCGCGCCAGTGTAACACTTCATATCGCTGGCACAGACACCACAGACTTCTACCTGAATCACCACTTCGCCAAGTTCAGCTTCAGGGACAGGAACCTCTTCCAACCGATAGTCGTAAGGACCATGACAGACCACAGCTGGCATCGTTTTTGGTAATTCAACACCCGTCATCATCACCTCTATTGCGGATAGTCATTAGCATCTTCACAATCAAGTAAATTAAGAAAAGTCGTCAGGTCTGGACGCCCTACGGCAGCTGCGCGATCATCGAACATTTTCTGGATTTCTTCGTTCCACGGACCACGTGCGCGACGATCCTGATTCCAATCAACAATCTCGTGACGACTCTTATCGATTTTTGATCGTAGCCATTGCAGTAGGTCTGGCAAGTCGGATCTGCGGTCAACACCATCCACAAGTTCGGTCTCGGTCAAATCAAGGAACTGCATGGTGTTGACATCTAGACCGGAGTTGGCACCGAATTTGTATTCACCCAATTTACCGTTCAAAAAAGCTTTAGTCTTGCTAACCAAACGTCCTAAACAAACGACACCTAGGATACCTCCGGAATGGGCACTCAGTGGTGAACCAACGGTCAAGTCGGAAGGAATGCCAAAGTCGTGCATATCCTCAGCGTCTAACATGTCCGGCATAGTGGTAATTTCCGGTTGACCAACAATCAGTTTACGTTCTTCGAACCCTCGGCGATAGGTTTCGTCCGGTGGTTTTCGATCACGCTCTACCGCATTGAAAGCTTTAATCTGATCGAGATTGATACTCGAAACCGCCCGTATTCCGGTTTCAGCGGCTTGGTCATTCTTAGCCTTTTCAACGATTTTCAGAAATGTGTCTTCACTTAACCCCAGTGATGTTAGTGTTCGCTGGTCACGACCAGATTCTTGACCAGCCTTGTATTCCCCTAAAGTGTTGTTGAGACGAGCACGGGCTTTATCGATCATCCTTGCGGCGTTCATCATGCCCAAGATACCAACGTGATACGGGCTACGTGGGGCTCTTTGGCTTAGATCCATTTGGTTTTCCTTTCCTAAAAGTATTAAATGTTCAATTCTTGCATGAGCTGTCGCACGTATTTGACATCTTCTGCCACTAATGTATTGGTTGGCTTTAGATGGTGTTCGACCAAGTGGAAAAAGGAACGATACTCAGCATGGATACTGATCGGATCGGTGTATTGTGCCGCTTTCAAAGCAGATAACACCATTGGAAGATCAAGCATACCATCCTTTAATGGTACCCAGATCGGCTTGAAAGTTAGTCGACCAGTTTTTGGATGCGAAAAATATTCCTGCCTCGGACTTTTAAAATTAACACTGTGCAGATAATCGCCTAACAAACCGATGGCTAGTGAAACCGGTTCGCCCGAAAGCGTCAGATGTCCAGGATCATACTGGACACCGACCCATCGAGGATCACAATCTTGCAACATCAACAGACAGGAACTAATGTTAACATCCAGTGTATTGCCACTATGGTTCTGGATAGCTCCTTTAACCCCATGCTTTTCTAGTAAGGTTTGGAAGTCAACTAAATTCTTACGTGCTGTATCTAGCAATTGGTGGGGATCTGTTCCTTCCGAAATATGATAACCACCAATACGGATCTTTTTAACGCCAACAGAGTTGATTGTTTCCAATAGCCGTTCGGTTTCATCATTCGATTCACGGAGTCCAGTTACTAGGCGCGCCAGCTTCAGTCCATGATCTTCAAAAACCCGTCTTACCTCTGGCAGCTTGTCGATCCCCGTTTGATGCGTGATTGGCGCGTTGGGACGACAAGGCAGATCGACCCCTTCGAACCCCAGATTCTTGATATTCCTTGCCAATTCTGGTAGCGGTAGATCTTGGCACCATTTACAAAATGCTATGAGATTATACATCTGATTACTACCTCTTACCTCTGCTTAATAATACGACAACCCAAAATAAAAGTCAACGTCGCTTGACGTACAGTCTCACTGGAAAATTTAATTCGATTCAAATAATCAGGTGGAGAGTCTTTAGATTCAAGTCAAGACGGTTTTCTCTTGACACCCTTATTCCTTCTGCAACAAAATATGGCGTAATAAGCTAACCCATCTCACTGGCGATAGACAGCAACCAACAAGGAAAGAGCATAAACCGAAGTGTCAAAAATCACAACCGCTTTGATTGGATGTGGTGGACGTGGCCCCCAAGGGCACGCAAAAGTTGCCCAAGCATCAGGTAGCTTGGAACTTGTTGCTGTCTGTGATATTGATCAAAGACGAGCAAAATCGGTCGGCGAAAAATTTGGTGTTGAGTATGTGATCGATTATCATCAACTCTTAACTCGTAATGATATTGAGTCGGTTATCATTGCCACTGGAACCAAACAACACGGTCCCATTGCTATCGACGCAGCCCGTACCAAGAAACATATTCTGATCGAGAAACCGTTGGTAGATTCTGTTTCCACCGGAAAAGACCTGATCAAAGTGGTAGAAGAGTCCGGTGTGATTGGAATGGTTGGTTACCAACAGCGATTTACAGCCTTTACACAGCGATTAAAACAGGAAGCATCTGAAGTTGAACCGTTGCAAGCATTGATGACCGTTCAGCGTGGTTTACTGCGGTCTCCCTATTTTGTTCCAGAACACTACGGTGGCATTATCGATACGGCCACACACACTATTCACCAAGCACTCTGGATAATGGATGATATACCCAGCGGTGTCTATTCTACCTTACGGCGTGGAACCTTCTCCAGAGACCAAACCATTGGTTATGCTAACCTGATGATTGATTACGACAACGGTGCCCGCACCTCAACGATTATTACTAGCATGGGGAGCGTACAGGTGCCGAATGTCATCCAGATTATCGGCAGATACGGAACTATCAGCAGTTCAGATAGAAAGACGTTACAGGTAGCTAAACACCGAGGATTTGATCTTAACGACAGGCAACCAATTGGTCTTGAGACGCAAACCATTGATTTGGACGAGACCTCGCACAACCCGATCGCCGAGATGCATTCACACTTCGCTCATTTGATTAGCGGTGAGGAAAAGGAACAACGTGGTACAACCTTACGAGAAGGACTTTTGGCGGTGATGGTAACTGAAGCTATGGCCTTATCAGCTGAACGTGGTCAGCGTGTTTCACTGACTGAAGTTATGGATCAGTAGATCTGCGTTCTCCGATTTGGCTGAAGTTGCCAGGGTTCGCACTTTGTGTGCAGAAAATGTGAACGGGTGATATGACGAATAAACATTTGGCTACTAGCCCTTTTGTCATGTCTCCCACGGCATGGGAACCGATGGAAAACTACAGTCTTACAATGATCCGTCAACACATGGATCGGATTCCAGAATTCTCTTTCCCACCAGGGATCGGTATTCGTACCTACCGCCCCGATGAAAGATACATCTGGACACGGATTCAGCGAGCTTCCGAAAAGTTTTTTAAAATTGACGGTCAACTTTTCAATCGAGAGTTCGGTCGGGATTTTAAAGCTATGGAGGATCGGTGTTTTTTTCTGGTCGCAGGTCAGGGCAAAGAGATCGGAACGACTACCGCCTGGTGGCAGCCGGATTGGCGAGGGCAGGAGTGGGGACAGATCCATTGGGTGGCGATTACTCCTGATTATCAAAGGAAAGGACTCTCCAAACCAATGATGAGTGTGGCAATGCAACGGCTGAAACAGTCTCATGAACGCTGTTTTCTTATTACCTCATCCAGACGGGTTGCAGCAATTAAGGTCTATTTTGACTTCGGCTTTTATCCCGACCTTGAGTCTGAGAACAGTCAAGAAACCTGGGCAGAGGTCGCATCGGTTTTGGATCATGATATCCTAAAAGAATGCGGGTTTTAGCACAATTTCAGGTTCAATTTTCACTTGAATTGCAGATTAACAGGAGGCACATGTGTTTAATAGCGTCACAGTTTCAGCTATCTCCTTGAAACCGATTAAATGGGACAAACCTGCCAACGCGGACAAAATGGAGATGCTCTTTCTGGAAGCTGCTAAAGATAATCCCCAGCTGATACTGACGACCGAAGGCGTACTGGAAGGTTACGTTGTCATGGATGTGGTCCAGAAACGTCGGACAGCCGAAGAGATGCTGGCGATTTCGGAATCTATTGACGGACCGTACATCCAGCGTTTTCAAAAACTGGCTAAACAGCTTAAAATCTGTCTCTGCTTCGGTTTCGCCGAACGTATCGACCAAGAAATCTACAATAGTGCGGTTTTCATTGATCCAGATGGTCAGATCTGCGGTAAGTATCACAAGACACAATTAGCAGAAGGCACTCATTCATCGTGGCCTTTTAACCGTGTGGGAAAGCGGTTGAGAGCCTTCAATACGTCTGTCGGAAGGGTGGGTATCGTTATCTGTAACGATCGCTGGAATCCGCTGATTGCACGTACGCTAGTTTTGGACGGTGCTAACCTGATTCTTATCCCATCCTATGGATCCAAAAGTAAGGCACAAAATCAAGCTGTGCTGGCCCGTGCACGTGAAAATGGTGTGCCGATCATTGAAGCCAATGTTGGTATGAACCTGGTAATCAGTAAAGGTGAGATTGTGGCTTATAAATGGGGAAACGATCAAATCACAACAGCTACTATCGAGATTCCAGTTTCGACTTCTCAACAAGCTGCACGCTTGTCAGAACAGGAATACCTACAATACCAGCAACCTGAAATGGAAAAAAGATATCAGCAAACGGTCAATAGATTTCAATCTGGTTCGTCATAACATAATTTAGGTACAGGCCTTAGGTTATGATAGTGAATCGATTTATGAAATCTGTTGGTTAAGTTTCCTGTAGCTACTATAATTTCTATTAACCTACTTTACGCTAACCTGAGATCTTGATACAATGTTTAGGACGGCCGGTTGATTTCCAGATCAATAGGTGTATCTACTTTTAAATCGGTGTCGATATCTTCCTTATTGAAATCAAAAAATGTTTCATTACCAGGGTAACATGTTTATGTAATCCAGCAGGAAAAACTGGGTAATTAACGTTATAGTAAAATTCAACAAGTCAAATTACGATAAAGGAAATTGAAAGAATGAAAATTGGTTTGCGAATTCCCGGAGCGGCAGGAGAAATGCCGTGGGCGGATTTTTGTGGATGGTGTAAAGAGAATGGGTTTGAGGCCATCGACGTCGGTGCTGTTACCGCTGAATTGGCCAAGGCAACTAGGGAGGCAGGTCTGACGATTGGATCGGCAGATTTGCCCGGCGTCAGGGATCTGCTCAGCGTTAATAGTGCCAAGCAGGAAGCTGGCGCCACAACGGCCAAAGAGGCAATTTCAGTTGCCGCGGAGCATGGCGTTTCGATCATGTTCTGTGTGTTTGTTCCGGAAGATGCTAGCTTAGGTAGAGCAAAAAATTATGAAATCTGGAAAGAAACTGTCCCCCCCATTGCTGAGTTTGCTGCTTCTAAAGGTGTTGGAATCGCGGTTGAAGGTTGGCCTGGTGGAGGTCCTGCTTATCCAGCACTCGGTTGCACACCAGAGATGTGGCGGGTGATGTTCACCGAGTGTCCAGATGGGTTAGGTTTGAACTACGATCCATCCCACTTGGTTCGGATCGGTATTGACTATCTCCGAGTGTTAAATGAATTTGCTGATAAGGTATTGCATGTTCATGCTAAGGACACTGTCTTTGATCAAGAGGCGCTCTACCTACACGGGAATCTAGGACCAACTTTCCACAGTCCACGCGGTTTTGGTGAAGACTGGTGGCGGTACTGCATCCCCGGAGACGGCGTGATTGACTGGTTGAAAGTAGTTCAACGTTTGGAAGATGAAGGATTCGATGGTATCGTCAGCGTGGAGTTGGAAGATTACCGTTACTGGGAGGACTGGGAAGCCCAAGCAGATGGCCTCAAACGTTCACAATCTTTCCTATCAAATATTGTACGCTAGATGCTATAGAGATATTTTTGTTGCAACGTCTCTATAACTCTATAAAGAAACTACGTCTGATGTTGGAAATTGAAATACTAGAAGCACACGAGACTGAACGAGCTAAAAAGATTTTATTGCGCGATGGTTTCGTTGCCGTCAAGGATATTCTAAAGGGTGAGAGACTTAAGCGAATTCGGAACGCGGCAAACCACGTGATTCAAGAAATCATCGATAAAGATCCAGAGAGGAAGGGGAATCGAGGACATCACCGTTACTCTTTCGGTAACCAGATTCATCATATCGAGTGGTCTGAATTGGTAGATCTTCCTCCCATTTGGTCTATTGCTGAAGCGGTTTGGGATAACGGTAATTTCATTTGTTCTGGCGCGGGTGGCGATTTTTCTCTACCCAGTGCTGAAATTCAACCTTTACACTCTGATGGTAACGAGATGGGGTTTACAGATCCATGGGTTAACCAAATTACACTGCGTGACCTTCCACCACCAACACTCTGTGTGAATTTTCTGATGGTTGATTTTACCAAGGAGAATGGAGCTATCCGGCAGATTCCTTGCACCCAGAGGTCAAACGCACCAATCCCCACGCTGGAAGAAGAACCACTGTGGATGAAGAACTGTATCATTTGCGCGCCAGCCGGAACGGCTCTCATTCGGGATGTCCGTTGTTGGCATGGTGGAACAGCTAATAACTCTGATCAACCACGACCGATGACCAATACGCAGTATTACGCCCCTTGGTTTCGGCAGCACTTGTCAAAATGTCTTCCACATGAAAATTACAACCAAATGTCTGCACGTGCCCAACACCTGTGCCGCTATATTGTTCAAGATGGGTTGGATACCTAGCTCCGGCCAGCTTGACCGGATGGCTGCAGATTGAAGGATTCGATTTATGACTCGGTTTAGTCGAACCAGCGTCAGGCCTATGGCAGACTGTATCAGGGTATTTTTATAGTGGAACTTAAACTCATCGGGTTTCTTTATTAAAGCTACGAGTTAACCATAATCTACCCTGATCGCCACCAACGTAATGTCATCCTCCTCCGCGTTATCTGCAGTCCATCACATTATTGATCAGCATATCCACTAACATTTCTATCGGCATCTCAGTTGGAGCGTAGGACAACCGTCCTAACTCTTCATACATGACACCTTCAGCGTTTCAGGGGAGTGATACCATCGGTCAATAGACAGCAACAGGCCTCCGGATTCTCTGGCTTCATCTGGGGTCAGCTATTTCATAAGAGACGGGTTTACCTGTCAAAAGGAACGTAGACCATACTTTTGATACGCGGTCGATCGCTGTTTACGAATGCTGGATTGGGTTCTAGAGCGTACGGCGACCAACGCCTTAGGGAAGCCATATGCGCCTCGGTAGTCGGCTTAGCCGCGAACTTGAGGGCAAGATAACGGCGACCTTCCCAACCACCAAACATGCCATGCCATAAACAATGGTTGAAGAATATGACATCACCTGGCTGAGATTCTAGAGGGAAGCAAGGCAGATCGGCGCCGCTGACACCAAAAGTCTGAGGGCAGGAATCTGCTTTCTGTGCAATCAACGGTTGAAGATCGGTATGGAGCGGCAATCGGTGAGAGCCAGGAATCACGCGTAGGCAACCCTGTTCTTTAGCCACCGGGTCGAGATAGATCATCACTTTGATCCGTATATAATCAACCTCTGCTACACCCTGCCGGTCGGCATGCCAACGGTGCTCACTGTGAACTGTCAGATTTCCTTCAGAGCCGGACCAGATAAACTCGCCTGGCATCAACTGTTCAATAACCTTGTAAATATGGTCACTTTCAACCAACTGGGTGAAAAATTGGCTCTGCTCCACGATGGTGGTTACCAGTTGTTCCTCCCGGTTGAATGGGACACCACTACGGTCCTTGGTCAGCACACTATCGAACTGGCGGGTAATTGTCTTCATCTTATCCGGCGAGAAATACCGCCGCATGACCAAAAAGCCAAAGGTTTCGAAGTATGATTCCTGTTTGGCTGTTAGCATGGTATAACCCTTCATTTATTTAGACCGCATATTGTCATCGCGTGATTGAAGAACTGACTGTTCTCATTGGATGATATGGTTTTGACAATTACCATAACACCTTCAACTCAGACGGTCCAGAGATTAGGAAATTGGTTGTAATTTTAGTTTAGACGTTGAAGTCCAAAGGCAGAAACATAATTGACACTAACCTTTAGTTGCCGCATCCAATCCCTCACAGTAAGCGTTTCCCAAGGACCAGAACCTTTTCTCTGACCAGAATCGTTTTCCCACAGCCAGCGTGGTGTTGGCCACCCAAGACTCTTCGGGAAGTGAACTGTAAATCTCGTCGATCTTCAGATCGCCAGGTTCTTCCAGAATTGCTGTCAAGGCATCAACATGGTCAGGATGGGGATGGGAAATAAACCAGTTATGCACGTGGTTGCCTACAGCACCAAGAAATCCTTTCAAATAAAGCGCATCGCCCCTATTCCCTCCATCGATAACAATAACCTTTCCACCACCGGTGACCAGTACATAGGACATCATCTGGCTGGGTGTCTGAGATGGAAGCTGCCATAGGGTGAAATGCGGGGTATCAACCGTGGGTTTTTCTGAGGACAGATGCGAACAACCTGATAAGGTTGGCCAGATAGCAACTAACACAATCAGCCATACGGCTACTTGGAGCAGCACCTGTAAAGAGTTGGAGAACATTGCTTTTAGCACTAACAACAAACTGCCCATGAGATCAATTTCCCGTTTTTCTACTTAAGGCAGGCATTCATCGACGATATCTCTGGCTTTAAGTAGATCATCCCTGGAACGATAGTATTCAAAGACGAGGTAGGGTACATTGGTATACTCGTGTAAACACCGCACATAGGTTGGGTAATCCAAACATCCCGAACCGACTGGCCCATAATCAGCCACCACACCCGTCTCAGAAAACCGTGAGTCCTTAGCATGGGCAATAGCGATCTCTGGTCCCAGCATGCGCACCGCACGTTCCAACGGCGTTCGGTCAGGTACGAAGTTGGCTGCGTCCATGCACACTCGTAATGCTGCGGATCCAACTTGATCCTTAATTCGCAGAAAGGATTCCGCGCTGCCAATGCTGCCGGCGCGAGTAATTTCGACCGCGATATGCACCCCTTTATCTTCTGCCACAATACAAGCAGATGCTAAAGCTTGGCATAGTCCCTGAAATACTACATTGTCATCAACGTCTGCTGCCGAAGGGTATTCCGATGGATGCCAGATCAGCAGTGGGCATTCATTGTCACCAAATCGGCCTTTCAAACCAGCTGTCTTTTCCACGCATTCAACTAGTCGCGCAACATCCGCTTGAATGGCCCCTTGTACACCCACCAAACTGACATGCAGAGTCATGGCCGCCAAGGCAATATCATCCGCTTTCAAGATTTTGTCAATGTCTTCAGATGATGGATCCGAATCCCCTCCGCTAAAAAACACCTGAACGGCTTCGAAGCCAAATGACCGCAACTCACCAGCAGGTATAGTATCATCCGACATCAGTCCGAATTTCACAGCTTACTTCTCCTTTTATAATGATTCTATTATTTTTGAGGTGTTACACTTTTTCTCACGGATTAGCTTGTCTGTTCCAGCTAAGTCACTTGGCGAGTTGTTTAGTTCCGCGCTGGATCTCTGCCCAACAGACAGCCAGCTAGGTAGGGTATTCTAGCACGATAAAAATTAAAGGTAAACAGACAGATGGTGAAGAATTTCTGATAATCTTAGCCCAGACAGGAAATACGCATAATCTGTGGGATGAATTAACACCATCATATCCATCTTAAGAAATAGAAAAACTTGAGGAGCCGGTATGGCTTGCATGATATGATGTGGTCACTATAGAGAAGCAGGTGAAGTTTATAGAATCAAAGAGCGGAGATAGTTGTTGATTTCCACCAGCCATCGTCAGATATGCACACTATGTGGTGGTGTTGACACCAGTGATTTTTTTCAAGGTGCTGATCGTAACTTTTTGCGTTGCCAGACCTGTTTTTTGGTTTTTGTTCCACCCGGTCATTTTCTATCTGCGGAATCTGAAAAAGAGCGATATGATCAGCACCAAAATTCACCTGATGATTCGCGCTACCGTCAGTTCTTAAATCGTATTTTCCTGCCTATGCAGGGACGGCTAAAACCAGCAAGTTTTGGTTTGGATTTTGGTTCAGGTCCGGGACCAACCCTATCCGTCATGTTCCAGGAGGAAGGACATTCCATGGCCATTTATGACCTGTTTTATGCGGACAATCCGGCGGTCTTTGAATGGGAATACGATTTCATCACCACCACCGAAACTGTTGAACATCTACGGAATCCGCAAGAAGATTTGGACCGGTTATGGGGATGCCTGAAACCTGGAGGTATTCTGGGTGTCATGACCAGCTTCATTGAGGAGAATAACACCTTTGCCGATTGGTATTATAAAAACGATCTCACCCATATCTGTTTCTATACCAAATCAACCTTTAGCTGGTTGGCAACGCGTTGGCAGACAACTGCCGATTTTGTGGATGATAACGTGGTTCTGTTCCCTAAACCAGACTAAATCTCAGGTAGAGGATCTCTGGTTGCGGTGTATCAGTTATCCGCACACAACCAGGAAAAATTATTGGAAGGAAATTTTAGACCATGAAGACCAAAGATAGTTGGGAAAGACTAAAAGGGAAAACTTATCCTGAGACCTTAGAGCAACAACAAAAGTTCCTAGAAACGGATGAGACGGTTCTTGCCTACCAAGAACGGAGGCAACATATGGCATCGGATCCTTATCGCCCAATCTATCATATGTCTTCCCTCTCCAATATGGGTGATGCTAACGGGCTTTGTCACTGGCAAAATCGGTATCATCTTTTCTACCAATTTGGTCCTGAAAATGTTGCTAGAGGACATTGGGGGCATTGTTACAGTGAAGATCTAGTGCACTGGAAGGATTTACCACCAGCACTGTACCCGGATACAGAACTTCACTGTTTCAGCGGTCAGACACTAGTGGAAGATGATCGTGTTATTGCCATGTATCACGGCAAGAATTCGGGAAACAGCATTGCTACCGCTTCTGATCCGCTACTGCTAAACTGGGAAAAACATCCGGATAATCCGCTTATTCCCAATATTGAAGTAGACGAAGCCGAATATCCATATCGGGTTGGCGATACCTGTATATGGAAAGAAAAGGACGGGTATTATTCCCTTTCCGGTACTTCCATTGACGGTTTCATTCGAGAGCGGCGCAAGACTGCCGAGCATTTATTCTTCTCCAAAGACTTGAATCATTGGGAGTATCTGCATCCATTGCTGATAGATAGCACCTTTTGTGAATTGGGAGAAGATGGTGCGGTACCAAATTTCTGGCCTATCGGCAATGGGAAACATCTGTTGCTTGTTTTTAGCCACAAACGGGGCGCGCGTTATTACATTGGCGTATACGATCAGCAGACCCACCGATTCACGCCCGAATACCATGGTCGGCTCAACTTCGGCCCCTTTTCCGGTGGTCACATCGGTTGTCCTAGCGCTACCATAGACAACTATGGTCGGCTGATCTCCATTTTTGACTGTCACGATGGCAGGAGCAACCCTGAGTCCCAATGGGGACGGTGTATGACCTTACCCTGGCAACTGAACTTGGAAGATGACCATTTGTTGGCGATGGAACCCGTTGATGAGGTCAAAGCGTTACGCTTTGACCAATATCGAAGGGAGCAGATCATTTTGTCAGCTAACCAAGAGCATGTCCTAGATGAAATAAAAGGAAAGTCCATTGAGATAGATCTATCTTTAGATCTAGGAACAGCCAGAGAGGTGGGATTGTACGTTCTGAGATCGCCAGATGCCAGAGAGCGAACTAAGATCTCCATTTACAATCATGGACATCCCAAAATCAACGATACTTTATTAGTTGATACCTCCCAGTCGTCGCTGCGGACAGATCTGACAGGTCGACCGCCGGAAACGGCACCGTTTCGCTTAAGCGATGACAAAAAAGTAAGACTTCGAATTTTCATCGACCGCAGCCTGATCGAGGTATTCGCTGACAATAGGCAATGCATTGGCAAATGGGCCTATCCGAGGAAGGATGTGAAGAAGATCTTTCCGCTGTTTCCTCGCCAGTGCGCGGTAGCCCGGGCCTATCCTCAACAAGAAGACAGTAACGGTATCTCCCTATTCTCTATAGGTGGTGAAGCCAAAGTAGTTTCTCTTGACCTGTGGCAGATGAAATCTATATGGCCGGAATTGAAATATAGGGAAGGTCAATGACCTAGGCTGACGATGAAGACCATAAACGCTGCGTCAAATTATCAAGGAGAGAATTATGTTGATTCGTGGTGGAGATAGTGCCATTAACCTTCCTTCTACGCTGACGGAAGAAGAAAAATGGTACTTTGATCTACATGGTTATCTCATTCTTCGGCAGGTGATTACACCAGATGAAGTGTTGCAGATGCTGAAGATTGCTAACAATTGGTTGGAGCATCCGGATCAGGCACCGGAATCAATCAAGGTGATGGTTGAGGAATATCGTGGGGTTATCAACCCCTTGCCCTACGGGCATCGAATCTTTGAACGAACCAGTTTGAACCAAAAAGCTCTGAGGATAGTAATGGGTTTGATGTGGAATCGACCTCGACTCTTCAATTGCGCGCTGGTACAGCAAAAGAGAAAACCGATTCCCAAAGGAGAGGAGGAAAAACTGCACCGTGACACCAGCGGATTTGACTTTCCAGACGGATTTCGCAACCCACACAACGACTATCAGGCGGGAAATGGACAGATCTATAGCAACTACGTCAATACTGCTATCACTCTGGTGGATGTACCGAAAGATAATGGGTTTACCTGTATTCCAGGCACCCACAAATCGCAGATTGATTTTCCTGACACTATCGGTATCGATAACGAGTGGGCACCGGCGGAAACCTTTGAATTGACTGCTGGGGATTGTCTGGTTTTCTCTTCCCGATTGATGCACGGTGCCAGGTTCTGGAAGATGGGTTATCCGCGGATGGTGATTTTCAATCGTTACCAGTTTAGCTTCTATTTCAATGAGAATTATAATCTGCCAATCGAGAAGTACAAGCATCTGATTTCGGCGGATCAGTACGAATTGGAATCGGTCCAGAGAGGTGAGAAAGCTTTTGCCAAACACATCCTGAAAAAGTTGGACAAGGGAGAAGAATTGTGTTGACGCAGGAAGAAAAATGGTATTTAGACTTAAACGGTTTTTTGGTGGTACGAAATGCTGTTCCAGCAGAAGATATTGAACAGATGAAAGGACAGATGTTGGAATGGTATCAATGGGATGCCACACAGTTCAAGCCGCCGATGCGAATTGCTTGCCAACCCAATAAACCGTGGTGGGTGTATAATATGCACTATGGGCACGAAGCCTTTCAGCGCCTAATGCTGAACTCGGAGATTCTAAGGGTAGTGACAGCTTTGACTTGGAATCATCCGCGAGTTTTCGACGTAGTGGCCAATATCTGCTATTCTAGCGCGGACGGACTGGAGTTACATGGAGGGCATAAAGGATGGTTTCGTAGTCCGCATCATCAATACCAGGTGGCCAATGGAGAGATCTTCGCCAGCTTTTTCAACCTGTCGGTATCCTTGATTGACGTACCAGCTGGTAACGGGTTTGCCTGCATACCGGGCAGCCATAAATCCAATTTCGAATGTCCCGACCACGTCAACATGGATGACGATCCGCCAACGGTACGTAATGTTCCGGTGAAGGCTGGTGACCTGATCATTTTTCTGCCCAATACCCGTCATGCAGGTCGAAGATGGAAACACGATGCTTATCCACGGATGACAGTTTTTCTGCGATGGGTCTATGCCAAACAATTCCACCATTCCAATTCTGCCAATTGGTTTCCCTTTGAGGAACACAAAGACCGGGTTCCACTTGCTCTACACCAACTGGAAGGTCGGGATAACGGGCAACGGCATGCTTTGGACGAGATGATCGATCCATTCAAAATTGATCTGCCGGAATGATTGTTTATTCGGTTGAAATGATGGTGTAAATCATGATACAGGTCAAACACGCGCGATACAAACCCCACGGTGCCTACCTGCGGTTGAGTAATGATCAGTACATCTTGGATGTGGATGACCAGAATGGCGTTATCAAGGGTTTGTACCTTAAAGACGATCTTTACGGCACCAATTTCATGGGTAATGAGCAGAACATGCGGCTCAACATCTGGTGGAAACAGCGATACGTTCCACAGAAAGCACAACGGATTCCCATGTATTGCTGGACCGGAGACATCATCTTCAAAATGAGACGCCATCATCAGGAAACATGGTGTCCGATGCATACATTCCTTTCTGAGGATATCCGAACGGTTTCCTATAATGACGATTCAATTACCACTAATTACCAAGGGAATTCGGCTAACTCGGGGGGACTACAGAATCTGGATATAAGACAAACTTATCAACTGTCTGGTGACGCTATCCTGTGGCTGATTACCATTAGAAATACCTCTCAGGAACAACTGGAAATCGGAGAGTTTGGTTTACCGATTATTATGAATTCGAACTATGCTATCGGGGATGAAAAGCAGGGGTTCAACCACAGATCGGTAGACTCAGCCAAATACGTTTTCGAACAACGGGTGGTGACCCACTACTGCGTCTCGGGGCACTCCACCTACCTCTACGCTGTACGACCGACGGGCAAGGGCGATCTGCTGACTATCATCCCGCAGGCGGATACAGCGTTTGAGGCTGTTATCGGGGATACTTATTTCGGTGATGGTTTAAAAACCGAGATGATGACGGCTACGGGATCTATCTTCTTCCTCTACGCCAAAACGGTTCTTGAAAAACCGTGGTACAATAAGCATTCCGCCCTAACGTTGGTGCCTGATCAGGAAAAACAGTTCCACTTGAAAATTTACCGTGCCAGAGACTACCAAGATCTGGAGGAGACACTTTACCAAAACGGCAATTTGGCAGCTCAAATCACGCCAGGGATGGTTATTCCTCGAAACACCACCGGCCGCTTGCTTCTCCGTTGCCAGAACCCGGTTAGTTCAATTGAAACCGACGACGGCATTGAAGTTACCCCCATAGAACATCTGGGAGATAGGTACACTTATACGGTACGCCTACTTTCAACTGGAGAACAGCGAGTGCATGTAGTCTACGGAGATGAAGAATGGACCAATTTGTTGTTTTATGGAATAGAGCCTCTGGAAACCTTAATCAAGGCCCGTGCTCGGTTTATCGCCGACAAACAGCAGGTGACAGATCCCGACGACATTTGTCAGTACAGTTTTCGGGCTTGGAACAACAAAAAAGGTGCTTTGCACACTATGGAGGACAGTGGTGGCCCCTTGCAGGGCGGAAATATCGAAATGGGTGGTAGCGATGACCGTAACTTTGCACCGGCGCTTTTCCTGTCGGGCAAAAACGTTTACTATCCCGAGTTAAAAGAAATCGAGGTTCTGGACAATTTCGTGGAGAAATTTTTGTATGGAAAACTTCAAGATCCAGACACCTTCGAAGTTCGAAATTCCTTAATCGGCCCCACAGAAGGCTCCTGGCGTCGATGGGATTATGCCTGGCGAATCTACAACTATCCGCACACCTATAACGTCTACTACAACATGTACCAGATTGCTCGCCTGTATGAGGATCAAAAAGAGATACCGGTCAGCCGAACACCGAGGGAATACCTTTATCTTGCCTACCGTACCTGCTTGACTTCGCTTCTGGATTCCACCTACCAGGCCATATATGAAACCAAGAACTACATGGACTACCACTGCGGTAACATGGCCAAAACTCATGCCGTACTCAACAACTGGAACAGATCCAATATTCTGGATGCCTTGAAAATGGAGGACATGGGCCAAGAACATGGGATATTGCAAACCGCCATTGAGGAAACGTTTCCCTATTTTGTTGAAGAGGAGTATCCGTATGCCACTGAATACTGTTTCGACCAAGCCAGTTACGAAGGGGTTTACCAGATTGGGAAAGAGGCAGGGGATCAAGCCTTGAAACAGAAAACTGTCGAGGTGGTTCTTGCCTGCCGGCACACACAACCGTTGTGGTTCCATTACGGTACAGCCTTGCGGACGATCGGAAATTACGATACGCCTCTAGGAGCTATTCCCCTCCTGGACGCCTACGAACTCAGCAGAGATCCATTTTTGCTGAGGATAGGGTATGCTGGCACTTTGGCTGTTTGGAGTTGTGTTGATGCCTCAGGGACGGGTCACCATACTCGGGATACGCGGTTCAATCCACCGCAAGAGGGGGATGAACACTATACCTCTTACCTTAATAACCACTTTTCAGGCGAACTGGGTGTGGGTTTGTTCGGTAATCTACACTTACTCAAGTCGTATCTTGTCAGGGATAGTCATCTGGGTCTGATCGGATATGGTGGCGAAGTTTCCGAAACGGAAGAGAATTACACTCTGAAACCACGAGATGGACTGGGCGTTCGAGCTTTCTTTGAACCGATAGACGTGCAGGTGGAAACAATGGGTGCTCAAATGAAGCTCGTGACAATCAGCAAAAACAAAGGTCGAATTACCATTGTGTGTTGCCGACCATATCCTCATACCGATACCGGCCGGTTCTGCCTAAAGGGAATGCCTCCAGGACAGTACACTATCAAATCCAGCAATCAGGGGCAGGGGATCAATGTTGATGATGACAACATGCTGGAGTGTCTTGTTGCGCTCGCACCAGAGGAAACTGTGGTTCAGATCTGGCAAACATCACTGAACGATGCATAATGACGACCAAAATTAACTCCATCTTTCTTTCTGGAAGTTTGGCCAATACGGTTTCTAAAACGCTAAGAAGGCCATATCAAGCTATCAGTAGAAACACCTGATAGTAGCGAGTTGCTGGCTGAAAGGAAGATGTTCGGATTCAATAGATCACTGCGCGCTTTTGCCATCCACGTGCAATCCCAACTTCCTCGCTCATAGACTAACGTCACTTTCCATGCATTCCTTTAGCATCAGAACCAGATTCCATCAACTTCACGTTTTTTTCGATGACTTTCCTGCTTTACATAAAGTACTGGGGGTTAAGTAGGTCAGTCACTCTAATTGGACTTGCAATAATCTTTGTAAGGGTGTATCTTCCGCCATTGAATGCCTTTGGGAAATGAGTAACCTAAGTGTAACTTCACTGGAGGTTATTTTCATATCTTGCTTTGTTGTATTTGCTACTGGAATAAAGTCTATGCTAGCTTCTTACTCAACAATTTACAAAAATAAGGAAACGAGAAATGAAAAAAACTATACTCACCCGTTTGATGACAAGTCTAGTAACCGCTCTTTTCGCAACCTTGTTCTTTTTCCCTGGAGATACCAAAGCCAAAGTCAGCCGGGAAGGACTGATTCTCCACTACAGTTTTGACAAAAACTCGATCAAAGGGAAAGATATCACAGATCTATCTGGAAACAAAAACGATGGTCTCATCAAAGGTAAACAAAAAACTGTTAAAGGAAAAGTCAAGGAAGGTATGGAGTTTAGCGGCTCATCCCCGGACTATATTTCTGTTAGGAACCATCACTACAAAAAGGCTGACATTGAAGCCATCACATTGATCGCGTGGGTGCAAAGCCCAAGCCGCGGTATGATTGCTTCATGGGATCGAAGCGAGTTTTTCCGCTTTGGCGTGGGTGACGATCAACTTGGAAATAACGATTTTATCGCTTTTGACACCTGTTGCGGAATTCACGACTGGCATGGGAAGGAAAAAATTACCGATGACAAGTGGCATCATGTGGTTGCCCAGTTCGATGGGAAGAACAAGCGGATCTACGTTGACGGAAAACTTGATGCCGAGGTAAAGGCGCCGCACAAGGTCATGGGTAAGGTGATTACGCGTTACGGTTTTATTGGCATTGGATCAGAAGCTGGTGCTTTCGACGGCGGAATAGGTCCAAATTGGGCTTTTAGAGGCGTGATGGATGAATTTTTTCTGTTTCATCGTGCGGTAACAGCTAAAGAGATTGCCCATATGGCCAAGGGACCGTCAGAACCATTTGCGGTTGATTCAAAGAAAAAACTGGCTATCAGTTGGGCCGAGATCAAGACCATCCAATAATTTTGTTCAACACCCTGAAGGCGAGAGATCTGTAGAGGATTGCGGGGAAACCTCTATTGTTTGTTTTCCCAACTTTAGCAGTTTAGAACTCGTGGTCCATTGTGGTATTTTGACTCTGATTCATTTGATGATCTCCTTGTGACTTGGATAGTGCCTTTGTTCTTGAGAGTAAGCATATCACAGGATAGGCGAGTCTAACGAACGATGGGGCCCAGTCGTTTCCCCACTTGCTGGGCGACTGAGTTCTTTGGCTCCCTATTATATCCTGCCAGAACACCCAGCGAAAAAGCTCATGACCCAGCTTATACTCTTGATCCGAAGCAAAGAGAGGATACCACTTATGAGGAGATAGATGGTTTTTCGCCCCGAGGCTCTGGTTGATGCGGATTGGCTTAATGAATTACTGCACCATCTGCACCGAAACTGCTGCTAATCTGCCTCGGTTTGTAAGGAAACTTGTCTAGCTTTGATTCATTAATCTCCACACCGATACCCGGTCTATCAGGCACAACTAAGTAACCTGCATCACGCTCAAGCGGTTGAACAATGATCTCGTTAAAGGTATCTGCGCCAATGTTACTTTCCATTAACACATAGTTAGGAATAGAAGCATCAAGTTGGACGAAGGCCGCGATGTTGACTGGACTTCCCATCAGGTGTGGAAAAACCCCGACAAAGGATGCTTCCGCCAGTGCGGCAATTTTCTTGCACTGGGTAATACCGCCGGCTAGCGAAACATCGGGACGAATTAAACTAACCGTTTTCTGGTCGATTAGACCTTTGAACTGCTGCACGTTATAGAACCGCTCGCCCGTTGCTATGGGGATATGAACATGGCGGGCCACATAGTCCAACGCATCCACGCTTTGCGGGGCCAGTGGATCTTCGTAATATAGGATTCTGAATGGAGCCAGTTCGTTAGCTAGAATGATGGCTTCGTCCGGCGTAAGGTTCCGGTGAATCTCAAGCCCTAGATCAATTTCGTATCCAATTGCCTCTCGAATGGTACTGACGATTTCTACCGCCATGGTGATTACCTGAGTTGAAGTTTGATTTTCCCAACCAGAAAAAAATGGCGATGTCCGTAGCGAATTAAATCCATTTTCAACGTTCCGAATGGCACTTGTAGCTCGCTCAGCAAGCGTATCTCCAGTAACATTATTAAAAACCTTGATCTTGTCTCGACACTTTCCTCCAAGTAACTGATACACCGGCAGGTTGACTGATTTGCCTAAGATATCCCACAGGGCAACGTCGATGGCACTCATGGCGGCGTTCAGGACCGAGCCCATGAAATGAGTGTTTCTAGAAACCGCTTGATAATGATGCTCTATTCGAGTGGGATCTTTACCGATGTAATACTGGCTTAACTCCTGTATGGCATGATAGACGGTTTTCTGATGTGCCCATAATCCGGCTTCGCCATTGCCTACAATACCCTGGTCGGTGTAAACGCGGACCAGAAGAAAGCTGTCGACTAGAAATGGTGTTATCTGTGTGATTATCATGTCACAATCTCCATGATTCAGGTGAGTTCACTGCTCAGACATAAATTGCTTGCTACCGCCCCATCCATCCGCCATCCACAAGGATAATACTGCCATGAACATAATCGGAGGCTTTGGATGCCAAATAAACGACTATTCCCTTAAAGTCTTCAGGTTTTCCCCAATGTCCAGCCGGAATACGAGTCAAAATCTGTTCACTTCGCACTGGATCATTAATCAAGGCTTCATTCATGTCTGTCTCGATATATCCCGGTGCAATCGCATTGACGTTTACGCCTTTACTGGCCCATTCATTGGCAAAAGCCATGGTAAGTTGGCCTATTGCGCCCTTGCTGGCCGCATAACTGGGCACATTGATACCACCCTGAAAAGTTAGGAGTGAAGCTGTAAAGATGATTTTTCCTGTTCCCCTCTCAATCATCCGCTTTCCAATCTCTCGAGTCAGAATAAACGGAGCGTTTTGGTTAACTTCAATAATCTTGTCCCAATAATCATCCAGATGCTCAGCGGCTGGCTTTCGTAAAGTTGTTCCGACATTATTCACCAATATGTCGATGACTGGGAAATCAGTCTTTACTTGGTCGACAAATGAATATAGTGACTCACGATGGGCAAAATCACAACTGTATCCGTGAAAATCCCGGTTCACGGTCTTGACTTCCTGCTCAATTTGGCTCCCATATGGTTCCATATCCCGACTGACTCCAATGATGTCTGCGCCAGCCTCTGCCAAACCAACTGCCATTGCTCTACCAATTCCTCGTCTACATCCAGTAACCAAGGCAATCTTTCCGTCGAGTTGGAAATCATCAAGTACTGGCATAAATTAAGTTCCTTTTTAAAGCAATCATATAATCTCTTCGGTTTTGAAGATCCTATTTTTCAGACCATCTCCTCGAGTACAAATCTAATTTTCGTCGATGAAACTATAACTGGGAATTGTAATCCTTCCATGGTCAACTGTCGAACCAAAGTTTTAAAGCGGTCTCTCCCAATATTACTGCTTTCTCAGCTTTTGATAATTCCATCTGTTGATCGAATATATTTAAATGTTGCTGATATGTTACTTTCGGAATCCATAAAGACGTGGGAAAATCACTTCCCCAGATACACCTTTCAGGTGTATAGGCGTTAATAATTTGACGTGTCATATCAAACATATCCCGGCAAGGAAATTCTTCCGCAGATCCAGTAACGACAAATGAAAGTTTCGCATAGAGATTCTTAAATCGCGCCAGATCTAATATGATTTTCAAGTTGTCTGAATCAGGAAAATCCGACGCATTCAGATTGGCACAGTGATCTAATACCACCGATACCTCAGGAAAGGTCTCCATAAGTCTGGAAAGTGAACGGCAGTTCGGTGGATTCAGTAAAGCGCAAATAACCACATCGAGTTCACGAGCCGCTTCCCACAGTTGGTAGTGTTCCGGAAGTATTGAATCATCCGTCGGCCAAGCAGCGGAAACACGATTGCCACGAACACCGATCTGTCGGGCTTCCTTCATTAGATTAATCGACTCCAAGTCGAAAGGATCGAGATTCAGAACACCTGTAGCCCAACTGTTGTTTTCACGAACCGTGTCAATAGTTAATCGGTTATCGTGTTGATAAACAGTGAAGGTTTGAACTACAACAACGCGATCGACATTATTCTGTTTAACTTCCTTCTTCAAATCTTGAATGGTGCCACATCCTAGAGGGGGCAAATATGGATCAGTAATCTGAGGATATTGATTCACATCTTCAGAATAAATGTGGGCGTGTGTATCAACAACAGGCATAACAGAATTTCCTTTAATGAACTGTCCTAGCCAAGTCAAGGCTATGTTTATAAGGAGGATTCAGACTAAAGTATGTTCTCTAAAATGGCACCTAACTACCTAGTCGATAGACCAAAAAATCACGGTTCCGTTCAGTACTACCTAATAGCACTACAATCACAACTAGGCAGCCACCAGTTCCCGCTATCCCTACCAACCAATCTACCAATCCATCTTGGTTGGGAACACACCATCTCTAACCTTAAACCAAATCAAAACCCTAGTCAAGCGAGAACTGGAAAGCTACAGAAAACATCCAGACTTAATTCTCCAACACAGTTTTCAAGTTTCTACCCTCACCATCCTCTCCCAAATGGGCCAAGCTTACTTGCAAACAAAAAGGAACAGTCCTAGTTACTAAGTACCAGATCCGCTTTGTGCTGAAGCTGTTAATCCACTCCTACTAGGATATAGA
>DTUY01000415.1 GCA_012963885.1 Candidatus Poribacteria bacterium
CTTATATTCACCGATGGTTGTCTATTCTGTATTTAAGTTAAAACTTTTGTACAAGAGGAAAGTTCATATTGGGATTTACTTTAGGATGACCGACTTGCGGGTTTCTGTGTAATCTCCAGCTTGGATCTGATAGAAGTAAGTACCTGATGATACCATCTCACCACTATCCGTCCTTCCATTCCAATAGGCTGCTTTGTTCCGACTGGCGTAATAGCCAAAGGACTGGAATCCCATGTCCAGTGTCCGAGCTATTCTTCCTTTGGTATCATAGATACGCACCACAACCTCCGCATCTTGACTTAAGTGGTAGGGTATCCAGGTTTCTGGATTAAAGGGATTAGGATAGTTGGGCATTAAGACCGTTTCCACAGGTTTGATGGAACTCAGGATTCCCTGGCCGAATGCTAATGAACCGTCATCTGCAACTGTGGCTAAATGAATCCAGTCTTCTACCATTGAGAACATGGCTGTTGGTTGACTGACGATAGTTGGCGCCGCACCTTGCCCAAAACATTGGGCCACCACGATCAAATCAAAAACGCGTTGACCGTCCCATTAGCGTTAATGTCACACGGTGGAACACTGGAGACTGTAATAGTCGTGTCTGTGACATTGACGGGGATTACTTTTCCCTTGGGATCACCCAGTTCAACCTTTTTCAAGTGCAGTTCACCAAATCTTTCAGAACAAGTATTGAATTGGTATCCACACGACGTCCACTGTCTCTTAATATATAGTGAAGAACGAACAGAAGCTATCCGCTGTTCCGCTTGGCTTGGTCTCCATGTGCGACAGGATTTTGACCAATCCAACGTTCATCTACTGGTTCATCTGCTGGTTGGTACCGGGTATCTACACTCAAACGGATTCGATTATCAGGCGAGTTATTATCCAAAGAACAATGCATCGTATGCATAGTAAAGAGTAACAAATCACCGGCTTTGAAGTCGGTAGTCAACCATTTCCCCCCAAACTTTTTCTGTACTTCAACCGGATTTGAGGTGTATTGACCTTTATACTTTTTAGTTGTTCGTTCATCATCCACATCAATTGAACCATAGGTGCTAATAAGTTCATCAAACTGGTGCGAACCCTCCAGAATAGCGAGAGATCCTTCTATTTTAGGTACATCCCCTATAGGAGTCCAGCTAGTATGTAGGAGTTTAGACCCTCGTCCCATAAAAACCCAGTCGTAGTGGCATCCTGCAGATGATCCTACTCGTGTTGTTCGAACCCACACAAAATCTAGAGGGCGAACTTCTTTACCAAAAAATCTTCTATGGAATTCAACCATCTCACCTTGATGAACGAGGCGGCGAATGGCTCTTCCAGCCCCCAATTTCTTAGCAAACCCCGTTGCACTCATAGACTTGTTACTAGATTCCGAGTTGAAGATGGCATCAATTAAAGGATAATGGTGATCAATATCGCCAATCGAATCCAATTGCTCAAGCAACTCTTGCCGTGCTTCAATGACTGTATTTTGGTCTAGAACCTCGCGCAACAGAAGATAGCCATCCTGCTTCATCCTATGGCGCAGGGCTTGACCATCTTCAAGGATGTCATTCGATGAGCGCAATTCACCAAACCTTTCCGGGCTAGTATCGAATTCAAAACCACAAGAAGACCATTTTTCCATAATAGATTGTCCTTAAAGTTTACTCAAGTTTTGAAAGATTAACGGGTCTGTTTTCCTGAGCAGAGAGACCAGCAGCAAAAACAACACGGTGTGTTTCGAAAGCAGTATTGAAGTCGGTTAACGGCATAGGTTCCCCACTTTCAATACTGTCAATAAACGCTTGAAACTCGTTTTAGCTCAGACCAGGTAGTCGTCAATTTCCATCTGTGATCAACAGCGGTCCCGCTATTGATATCAACAACCGTACCATCTACTCGGATGCAGGACTTGATCTGGAGAGCAAGTAGCCACGGGTAGATGATTTTTGTCACAGTGAATCCTGCTATTAAGAGAAGGAAAAAAATATTGCCCATACTCAAGTTCAAGTACGGGCAATGTGATTTGACTGAAAGGCAATTAGAAATTAGAATTCACCCAGTTAATCCTGTTTCAACCAACTCCAGGTGGTAGCTAGTTTTCGGCGGGGATCTACTGCTGTGGCTCCATTTCCAATACCAGGGCCGGAAACTTTAAAGTCGTCAAAGCTCGCTTTCGTCTGCCAAGCCCAAATACCGACCTTGCCCTTTTTGTAGACATCTAGATCTCCAACTTTTGCCAACTTGGTTTCTGCCTGCAGTTGATTGTCAATGAACCACTTGAGATCGTTTCCCTTGACGACAATTTTAAAGTGAAACCAAGTCCCTTCTGTGATTTTTGTTCCTTTAATTTCTGTTTTATTGGGTTCTGGTCGAGCCCGTTTGTCAAACGCTTTGCCATGATGTTGGAAAAAGGCTGCGTTACCGGGAGTTGGCTCAGGATAGACGATGTAGTATTCATATTCACTTATAGCTCGAACAACCAAGCCTGCCCACTTACCACCAGCGTCTAGGCGTATTCTGGCTTCAACTGTATAATCAGCCCAATCAGCTTCGCCAAAGAGGACATGAGCAGCTTTCTCCTTAGCTGAGGTTTCGGAGTAAACCCCGTTTTGGATTTTCCAAGTTCCGTTAGCGACTTTCCATTGATCCGCCTGTTTGGGGTCCTCAAAGTCGAAAGCCCATTCTCCCGACTAGGTTATTTGACTAAGCATGAAAACGCAAAGAAACATGAGACTATAAGTAATAGATCTAAACCAATGTTTGTGTGTAAACATAATTGCTCCCTTTTAACAAAACAACAATATATCAAACCCTGCCAGACTTGGAATTGTGCAGCAAAGCCTGATCCTATAACCTAATGTATCCACGAATTACGTGGCATAAATCATGATTTAGTGAAACTTTTTCAGTTTTCCCCAAGCTACTGTCAACTTGTTTTGTGGCTCAACAGCTTGTCCTTCGATATCAGGACCATAAACTTTAAAGTCGTCAAAACTCGCTTTTGTCTCCCAGGCCCAGATGCCGACTTTCCCTTTATCGTAAACATCCAGACCTCCAGCAGGCTTCAGTTTGGTTTCTCCTTGTTGTTGATCATTAATGAACCATTTGAGATCGTCTCCTTCGACGACAACTTTAAGGTGATACCATTCTCCTACTTCAATGTTATCTCCTTTCTTAAGTTTAATGGGAGTTTTGTTGGGGGCTGGCCGAGCTCTTTTATCCCAGACGTTTCCATGATGTTGAAAAAAGGCTGTAACTCCAGGCGTTGGTTCTTGATAGAGAACGTAGTATTCATATTCACTTATAGCCCGAAACACCAAGCCCGCCCATTTATTGGAATCTACACGTATTTTGGCTTCAACTGTATAGTCAGCCCAATCATCTTCTCCAAAGAGAACATGGGCAGCTTTCTCCGCAGCTGAGATTTCAGAGTAAGCTCCTTTTTGTACTTTCCAAGTTCCGTTAGCGACTTTCCATTCTTTTGCCTGGTTGGCATCCTCAAAGTCGAAAGTCCATTCTCCCGACCAAGTTATTTGGCTAAACATGAAAACGCAAAAAAACGCAAGACTATAAGTAATTAGTCGCAGTAAATCCTTTTTTTGAAGCATTAAGTTGGCTCCGTAAATTGTCTTCGTTTAAGAAAACGA
>DTUY01000416.1 GCA_012963885.1 Candidatus Poribacteria bacterium
GCCACGGCGATACATACAATACGTCGGATAATTTTCCAGCGTAAAAGGCAAGCTTCCAAAACAGCGTAAAGATCTTCACGGGTTCAACTCCCGTACGGGGTAATCAGGCGGGTATCAGCTGCCCTTAGTTGATACCCTTCTTTTCCTTATCTGCCTCTCTTAATCTATTACAATAAGATTCGAATAAGCAGGTTCGTGGCCTTAACTGCTAAGTGTAGCTTATAAACTGGTCAATCTAATGCTCACAATTGAGGCATTTGGGAAGAGTGGGGAACTTGGGAACTCCAGATGGTGTGGCGCTACTTGGGTTATTTCTGAGATTTGTTATTGGCATAACTAATGCTACGTGAAGCTTATAACTGGACAGGCTGAATAGCCTACTTATTAACAAAGTAATTTCTCAGAGAGATAGAAAAATGGATGCTTCTGCTGAACCTGAATCAACGATATTAACTAGCCCCATGAACAAAGATGAAAAGAAGGAAATCGGATACCTGATAGATATGGATGGTGTTATTTACAAGGGGAACAAGCTGATTCCTGGTTCAGATTTATTTGTTCAAATCCTTTTGGAAAAACAAATTCCTTTTCTTTTTGTGACCAACAATAGCCAATGGAGTCGATGCGATGTAGTACTGAAATTGGCTAACCTGGGTGTTGATGTTGAAATCAAACATATTTTTACTTGCGCCATTTCTACTGCCCGTTTCCTTGCTAATCAAAAGCCATCGGGGTCTGCGTATGTAATTGGAGACGCGGGTTTGTTGACTGCTCTCCATGATCATGGCTATGCTATTAACGAAACTAACCCTGATTATGTTGTAGTAGGCGAAGGTCGCTTGATTAATTTTGAAGTCCTTGAAAAAGCGCTGAAACTAATTATGCAAGGAGCCAAACTAATTGCTACAAACCTGGACCCAAATTGCCCCGTCGATGGGGGGATAAGACCAGGTTGTGGATCCATTGTTGCATTCCTAGAGACCGCTTCAAATCGAAAAGCCTTGAGTTTGGGCAAACCAAGTCCTATTATGATGAGAATGGCCAGAAAGGAACTTGACTTAAGAACGGAAGAAGTAACAATGATAGGAGATACAATGGATACCGATATCCTGGGGGGATTACAAATGGGCTATCGCACTGTATTAGTTTATAGTGGTTCAACTCAACCACAAGATTTAGATGAGTATCCTTATGCCCCATCCCTAGCAGTTCCAGCTCTTGGAGATCTAATTTCGGAATTAGGCTAACCCAGTATGGTGCGTTTAAGGGAAAATAAATCCATTACTCGCCGATTTCCGGAGTCGACCCCAGACGGTGGCCAACGTGCCGGCAGATTCTACACCTAAGAGAGCACCCTCCATTCTTCCTTAATCTCATCCACTGTCAAGGACCATCGTACACTGCAACTTCATCAAGGAAAAAATCTGCATGTCCAAAATGGTACAAATCGTAATTTTGGGGGCCAGCGGTGACTTAACTGCCCGAAAACTTATACCTGCTCTTTTTCATAGTTTTTGTAATCAATTCTTTACGGACCCCATTCAGATTGTTGGTGTTGCTCGCCGATCTTGGGACCAAGAAATTTTTCGGCAACAATTAAAAAGTAAAATTGACCTGTCTTTGCTTGATCCTAAATCATCATCAAAACGCTATTGGACTCAGTTTATTCAAAAAATCAACTATTTTCAAATTGACCTCAGCGATGGACAGAAATATTTTCAACTAGCTGATTATTTAAGAGAAATCGCTGACGGGACTTGTCAGCGGATCTTTTATCTGGCTATTAAACCAGATTTATTCTTGCCCACTGTCACAGGTTTAAGTAAAGCCGGCTTATTAGAAAAAAAAGACGGAATATCGGCACGTGTAGTAATTGAGAAGCCATTTGGTAATAACCTGGCCAGTGCAAAAAAACTCAATCTTGAGTTAAGTAATTTGATTAACGAAAAACAACTATACCGAATTGATCATTATCTAGGTAAAGAAACAGTCCAAAATATTTTAGCTTTCCGTTTCCGAAATGCTTTCGTCGAACCCCTCTGGAACCAAAGGTACGTTAAACTAGTTCAAATCTCAGTGTGCGAAAGCAGCTTGGTAGGTGAAAGAGCGGGATATTACGACAGTTCGGGAGCTTTACGGGATATGGTACAAAACCATCTACTTCAATTGATCGCTTTGGTAGCTATGGAAGCCCCTGCCAGTTTGGAAGGTGATGCCATCCGTAACGAGAAAGTGAAAGTATTAGAGAGCTTAAGATGTCCAACTACAATGGGCAAACCTGAGCAACACGTGGTAAGAGGACAATACAATGGATACCTATCTGAGAAAGAGGTTGATAAAGGCTCGACAACAGAAAATTATATTGCTTGCAGAACTTATATCGACAATTGGCGATGGGGTGGCGTACCTTTCGTGATTCGAACGGGAAAAGGCTTACGCCACCGCTTCACTAGTATTACTATCCACTTTGTTATGCCACCTCACAACCTTTTTGGCAGTTGGCAGCACAAGCAGACACAACCCAACAATATAACTTTGAGAATTCAACCCCAAGAAGGTATCGATATTTCGTTTGATGTTAAGGAACCTAGCTCTCCTCAGACTATGCGTTCAGCCAAACTCAGTTTTGAATATGAGGAATTCTTTGAACATCCAACACCTGACGCTTATCAACGGTTATTACAAGATGTTATTTTAGGAGATCAAAGCCTATTTATTCGGTCGGATGAAGTGGAAGCTTGTTGGGTGTGGGCCGACAGTTTAAGAAACATGATGAATAACCAGCCACTTTACAATTATGGAACTGGATCTTGGGGGCCTGAGATATCCAATACTTTATTTGGAGATGAAGCTTTTAGTTGGGTTGTGCCGGTCAATTAAATCCAGCGAAAAAATTTGGCTAAATAGTAAATCAGAAAGGTTTTCTGATACAGAATACTAATCAAAAGCCTACTAAACAGCTGATTGTCGTGCTCTGGATTTATTAAACTTCTCAATTACTGATACCCTCGCAAAAGATAACTGGTGTACAGGGTAATCAGGCGGGTATCAGCTTATGTTTAACTAGTTGAGATTGGTCAGTCCCCACTTGATACTTCGTAGGGAGAACAATCCAATGGGGCTTTCCCTTACCTCCACGAGTCACGATAGGCCCACGGCGGACCAAACCCCGGCAACTTCAGCTTACTCCTATATCCAGACTTGGCAATACTCTCCAGCTAGAGTCTAAAACCAAAGCTGCACAACCCATCCATGCTGGTCTAAACTAGACTTCAGGCCAGTGTGGGTGGGTTCATTTCGACCTGTATTACAGACTCAAACTAACCCACCGCTTTACCCCGATACGGCAGTCGTGATAGAATCCGTCAATGGGAAGCTGGTACCCAACAGCGGCAGCAATACATCCGCACCTCTACTCTGAGTGGGTAACCTGCTGGATTTGAAGGATATACTGCATCATGTTACTATCAGGAAACCTAAGCTGGTTCAACAGCCGGGTGCGCAGTAGGTACAGCACATGGCTCAAATGCTTCTTGATCAATAACTCTGTTGGAAGGTAACTGATGATGAAACTAGATAGTACTATCTAGTACTAGACATTTACTTGCCATTGCTATTTCCATCGTTAGCATTAGCTATCTT
>DTUY01000417.1 GCA_012963885.1 Candidatus Poribacteria bacterium
AGCGCAAAAGAACAGTTTCCAAGACGGCGTAACACTGTATTCCTTCCAGTGAGCTCCCAAACTACACAACACATCCAGGTTCGTCGGCTGATCGTCGACCAACAGGATTTTTGTACCTTCTACACACGTAAAGATATTGAGTTCGCTCAACGCATTTAATTGCATCTGTTCTACGGAGTACAAACTATCATTACCTACCAAGGTGGGGGATCCGTTTCTCACGTGGGTCAGAACCTACTTCGGAATAAAAGGATCGCTGACTGGGTGTCATTCGCTCGAGGGCCTCCTTTGAGGGCCAGAAATTACGCCACTTTATACCAGCATGATTGTATTTGTAGAATAGATTCACACGCTCTCGGTCGTTTTCCCAAGGGGCGGCACCATGTGACAGTGCCTCGGTGAAGATAACGGCTGAACCTGCTTTGCATGGAACGGAACGAAGCAGTGACGTGTCGATTTTCCCATTTTTGAATCCCCGTCTGTCTAGTGGCAAGGAAAAATTGGCTTTATGGCTACCCGGAATGCAGACGAAACCACCTTCTTCCTCGCTTACATCAGTTAAATTGAAAGCCACGACAGTATGGGCGCTGTAGATCTGCCCATTAAAATGATGATACGAAAAAATGGGATCAACCCCGTCGCCACCGCCGTGTATCTCCAACCCAGCGTAGCCTCGACGGCGAATGCGAGCGTAGGAAATTTCCAGTCGGAGTTTCGGATTAATAATCGCTTTCAAGATGTCGATGACAGGTGGGAGATCAATCAGATTAGCAAATATTGGATCGGCGCTAGTCAAGTCACCAACACTGATCTCATTTGGAGATGGAGTAGAATAGCTTACGCCTTTGGGCAATTGTGCTATGGGCGTTTCGGCAATCCTGTCGATTGCTTCGACCAGTTGTTCACAATGATCATGTGTAAGTAAGTCTTCAAGAACAAGATAACCTGTAACGTCAAAGAAATACTTCTGATCTTCATTCATTATATCCTTCTTTCAGAGTTAATCGCTTCAGAATTATCATCTTCTGGATGATATGAGTGCATCCCCAATGAATTAATTATAGTCGACGGGGTTAAAATTTCCAAAAGTTAGAATCAGCTTGTCCTAGAGGGCTAAAAGAAATAATTACCAGTAGGTGGTGAACGGAATGGGTTTGAAGCACGTGTTTAATAATCCCTTTGGGATTGGTCAGTAGCTACCTGATACTTCGTAGGAGAGAACAATCCAACAGGGCTTTCCCTTATCCCCACGAGTCGCGATACGCCACGGCGGTACACGCATTACGTCGGATAATTTTCCCGCGCAAAAGACAATCTTCAAAAACGGCGTAACGACCTTCACGGGTTCAACTCGTGTACGGGGTAATCAGGCGGGTATCTGCTACCCAGTTGGTACCCTTTTTCTTCTCATAACCTACATTCCTTACATCATCTAACTCTGATTCTGTTGACCTGTGATTTGCATTGCTATACAATAGTACAAGCAACTAGTCTTATACGAGTTTGCCCTGATATCGACTATCCCTCAGGATAACGACATATGTTGAAATCCGTCGTCGCAAGACTACATTCTCTTTCTGCACGTTGGAAGGAGACGGATCCCGCTTACCGACACAAAAGAATTCTCATTTTTGTCCTTCTCGTTTTACATGTTTTGCCTCTTTGGATCTTTACCTATTTTCCTTCTCAGGACGGGCCAGCCCATATCTATAATGCTTATGTCTTGAAAGTTTTCCATGATGCTGAAGAAGGGTCTCTCATGAGGCAGTATTACCAGTTGAATCTCACACTTTTCCCCAATTGGTTCACGCATGCCTTCCTGATGTTATTAATGTATGTTGTCCCACCTTTAGTAGCGGAAAAAATCCTGTTAAGCCTGATTGTTGTTTTGTTTCCATTATCCCTTTTCTATTTTCTTGATGCTACGCACAAAGGGAAGAATTTATATGGTTTCTTAGGGTTTCTGTTTAGCTACCATTATCTACTACACATGGGATTCTATAGCTTTTCCATGTCTGTACCAGTATTTTTTTTCGCATTAGGCTATTTCGTGAAACATAAAGCAGAGATGACTCTGAGTAATGTTGCAATCCTCAACATATTATGCATTTTAACTTACTTTTGCCATATTCTCTCCTATGGCCTTCTCACGCTCTCTTTAATTTTGGTGTCCATAATATCGTTCTACCAAAATCCTAGACGTGTTATTGCTCTTCTTTCCTATATGGTACCGCTTTTTTTTCTCATGGCTAACTATCTGCTATCAAACGACATTGGAGAGTCAGATTCTCATTTTGGTTTAAGCCAGATATGGGAACGGATCGGTAGCAACCATCTATGGAGTTATCTTCTGAATACCAAATCACTGGTGTACTTCACGGCTCATCACTTGATTATCACGCGTCTGATGCTGGTCATGTTAGGCACTGTATTCATAGCCACTTTACACAACAGAATTCGTCAACTGAAAATTTCAAGTAGGGAAAACCAGTTTCTACTGATTTTTATCATATTTACTGCTATTTACTTCATTATGCCATCAAGTATGATGTCTGGTGGTTGGATCAATGACCGGATAAGCCTGTTTATTTTCCCGTTGCTTTTGCCCTTTCTTCAGCAGGATTTCCATAGATATATCAAGCGCGGTCTTGTTATCGTCATGGTTATCTTTGCCCTCGCTCATTTGGCCTTAAGCTACCGCTACTATTATCCATTGGATAAGATGATGAAAGAATTCACCTCAGCAACCAAGCTAATTGAGAAAAACAAAGCTGTTTTGGGGCTCTTTGACGACCGTTCTCCTGGTGTTAAAAAGGTACCGTCGTTTACCCACGATGAATTTGTAGAACCTTTTACCCAGATTACTAGTTATTATTGTTTGGGCAACGGTGGTGTTGATTTAGTGAACTATGAAGCTAAATATAATTACTTCCCCGTGAACTGGAAGGACGGACGCCCAGAAATAATTGACTATATCGTCACATGGAGGTTAGGTGAAAATCAGCCAACGGAGTATAACCTCCAAAGAAATTACGATTTGATCCATTCTACGGAAAATCTCAAGCTATATCAGCACAAGTCGGAAAGACCTAGCAGAGCTAAAAATGGCCAATAACCATGAATCCTTTCACTAAAAAGAGGCAAAATTTGGAGTCCAGCCTAGATAGGTACTTTCACAGTTGACCCAGCATAGAGACTTAACCAGCCCAGAATTAGAAGCCTTTAATTTCTACAGGTCAAAGCATCTGTTGCACTTAAGGTCATTGCCTAACCAATGTATCAATCTCTTAAGCCCTTGTATAATTTGAGCTTACGTGCATTTTCAGACAATGGAACAACTGTTAGACTTCGTAATTAGTGTTATTCTGAATGTGCAAGGACGGATTTGACCTTTTGTTGTTGGTCCGCTTATCGACTAACAGCAAGTAAGAAATTTTAAATGACCGACTTAGTCAACTAATCTGCTACTTATTGAAACCCGTGCAAAAGATAACTCGTGTACGGGATAATCAGGCGGGTCTCAGTGAGTGTTTAATAACCCAGTTGGGATTGGTCAGTATCTGCATGATGCTTCGTAGGCAGAACAATCCAATGGTTCTTGCCTTACCCCCACGAGTCACGATAGGCCCAC
>DTUY01000418.1 GCA_012963885.1 Candidatus Poribacteria bacterium
ACACCAAAATTTGCAAAGCAACCACTAAATATCACCTTTAACTAAGCTCTTGCCAGAAAACCTGTCTAAAAGATACATTAAAACCACTCTGCCATAACCCAGTTTCCGCTTATTTGAATCCGGTTTAAGCTTCGAGTATAGATCCGAAAAAATGAATCCACCTAATACTGGTTATATAAACGACGGTAATCGCTACCAACAACATTATCGACAATATGACGTTCACGAAAGAGGGTGCGACGCATAGGCGGCATTGACTCAAGGAGATCCGGATGAGGCTTTAATCGCCTAGCGAACCCGCTGTCAACCGGACTATAGAGATTGAAAACAGCCAGCCGATCATTTTCCGTATTGGTCCAGGGCGTACCACTATGCGTTAAAGCTTCAGTGAAGAATACCACCGATCCGGCCGGACAACCGTACGTGGTCCAGATATCGGAATCCGGATTTTGAATTTCATCCGGAGCCGTGTGCACAGATTTGTGGCTGCCTGGTACCAGCAGCGTTCCTCCCTGCCCCTTTTTCACCGGATTCAGTTCCCAGACAATTCGCGTATGCGGACTATAGGCCTTGCCGGGAAAAGCATCATAATAGTGGACATCGCCCGGCAAACGATACAGGCCGTTCCCATTATGCGGTCCAAACCCGCCCATGCCAACGGACCGGTAAAACAGGTGACTGCCTTCCAAGGAGAAACCGTAACATTCCTGGCTGGATAACGGCGGATAAGCTGTAAACTCGTTCAAGAGCCCAACGACGACCGGATGATCAAGCAGCTTTTGCACGGCACCGCCAAGCGTACTTCGTTCATGCTCAGGAATTGATTCCGGATCCCGATGCAGACGATAGCAGAAATCCTGCATCTCTTCCAATTCACTGCCACCTAAAACTTCGGGAACAAGCAGCCAGCCGCGCGTGTCAAAGACATATTTCTGTTCCACTGTCAGCTCAATAACCGGTTGACCATCCGCGTTTTCACTGGGCAAATCACTGGAACCGATTTGCAGCGGGAACCCCAAATTCTTGTTGACAATATACGGATCTTGATAGTTACTTGCCTTCTCATTCATTTTCATATCTCATTATTGCCACTGGCGCTTAAATTGTCTTCAAGATACGGTGACGTTCTACCGCTGAAATCGCCATTGACAACGTTGCCGCCAGCATAAGGTTCCCTGAACAATGTCTGACGTTTGGCAGGCATAGATTCCAGCAGTTTGGGGTGAGGCACCCAGGTATGCCATCTGCTGGCAACTGTATTGTACAAGTTAAAAATCGGTACGCGGTCGACTTCCCGGTTTGTCCATGGAGATCCGCTATGCGTAATTGATTCAGTAAAAACAATTAACGATCCGGCTGGACACGAATACGTGTCCCACAAGGAGGAATTGGAGTCCTGTGCCGTTTCAGGCGCGGGATAAGCCGCCTTATGGCTTCCAGTAATGAATTTTGTTCCCCCTTGGCCCTCCTCTACCGGGTTGAGTTCCCAGACAACTCGTGTCAATCCGCTCCACGCCTTACCCGGTGTGCAACGATAGAAGTGTGAATCGCCCGGCAGGCGGAACAACCCGTTTCCATTATGAGGACTGAATTTTCCTTGAACATTCTCCTCAACTGACCGAAAAAGCAAATGGGTGGTTTCCATCCGAAAACCGTAACAATCCTGGCTCATAATGGCGGGATTAGCCAAAAATTCATTCATGAAACCGACCACCACCGGATGGTCAGCCAGTTTTTGCAATGGGCCAGCAACTGTACAGCGTTCATGTTCCGGTAGACTGTCCGGATCTTGACGCAACTGACAGCAAAAATCCCGCATTTCCCTGACGTCCTGATCGGGTAAAACCTCGGGAATCAGAATCCAGCCATTACGATCGAAATCGTATTTTTGCTTCTGAGTGGGTTCAATTACCGGTACGCCGTCGGCATTGGTCCGGGTAAAATCCTGTGACTCCAGAACCATAGCGCTACCCAGATTCTTGTTGATGATAAACGGTTTAGCGTTAGCGATTTCTTTATGAGCCATAAGCTGGACACACCTTTTTTGTATTTCCTGCACTATTTGACGCTGTCGTACGGCACACTAGATCAAACACCCCGGCGACTGTCAATTTCATATCCATCGGCGATTAAGAAAATCGCCTATTTTTCCCAAGGCGAATGCCCGGGATTACACCTAGGGACAAGATTGATCTCCCTACCTGAACAACCAGCTACTTCATACTTGGCAAAATGCGTATCCAAACGTTGGGAAAGACTTTTAATTTCGTCTTCGTAACCGGTGTCATGGACGCGGTTTTCACGTTCGCGAGGATCAATCTCCAAATCGTAGAATTCATCGTGATACTGGCTATTCGGTCCCGGATAGCGTTTAATGAATTTGCGGTTATCTGTTCGAATGACTCTGGCGTTGCCATATTCTCCAAAGTACGCATCACGCCATGCTTGACTCTCGCCTTTCAGCATTGGAAGATACGATTCGCCAGGAGAGTTAATCTCTGCTCGCTTGGACTCGTCCGGGGTGGCGCCCGCTGCATCTAATAGCGTTGCAAACAGATCGCAGTGATCAACCATCTGGTCATGAACCTGTCCAGCCGGGACTTGGTCTTTCCAGGAAAACAGGCACGGCACCAAGATCGAGGTGTCAATAAAATTCTGCGGAATAGTAGCGTTCCCTTTGGAATTCAGTCCATGATGACCGGTCATTAAACCGTGATCAGCCGTGTAGACAACCAGCGTATTGTCAAGATCTCCCGTACCATCAAGTTCGTCGACAACACGACCCATTTGCTGATCGATGAAAGTCACCGCAGCATAGTACTGTGCCAATTGCTCCCGGTTTCGATCCGGATCTTTAGGCCACCCGGCATTGATGGAACCGTGACAGGGAGCAAAAGTCTCGTTCGGAATATCCTGGAAACTGCAGTCACGGTAGGATTCAACCAGCCGTTCAGGATGCTGGCTGAAAGGACCATGCGTATCAACATACCCGACAGTCAAAAAGAATGGCCGGGTTCGATCCCTTTCCCGGATAAAATCGATTGACCTATCAGTGAACGCACGAGTTTGAAACCCGGTATAATCGATAATTTCCCCTTGATCCGAGAACTTGATCTCACCTTTATGCGGATATTGCCGTTCACCATAACTGAACCAGCGATCAAATCCGGATTGGGGATCCCAACTTTTACCGCAATGCCATTTCCCGATCAATCCCGTTTGGTATCCGGCGTTTTGGAGAAGATGTCCAATGTTAGTCTGGTTCACTAAACCCGGATGTTGATTACCCGGTTCTTCCGTTTCAAAGATCCAATCATGAATACCGTGTTGCGATGCCAGTCGCCCAGTAAAAAAACTGGCTCTAGCTGGCGAACAAACTGGTGTCGGAGTGAAAGCGCGTGTCATCTTGACACCGGTTTTGGCCAGGTAATCCATGGTTGGCGATTGGATCTCACTGTTCCCGTAACAACCGGCGGCCCACTGCCCATGATCATCAGTCAGAAACACCAGAATATTGGGTTGATTCACAAGTAGGTTCCTCCTCTTAAAATTGGCAAGTCGAGTTTCACAATAAGGCGGACCTGTCCTCCAAGGTCACAGTTGAGATTTTAGCATCCTAAACGCCCCTGTCAAGGTAAAACAAGTTGTGTGACCTAATTTTAGCAATATGTCACAGTACGCTATCTATGGCGTTGATAAAATTCATGTGACGTGCTATACTCAATTTCGATTGAAACATGTAAAATTCCAATTGACAATGCGTGCTTTCCTAATTGTTCTGGTTATTCTGAAATGGTTGGTTTTGCTGCAAGAAGCAACGGCACACGATGCCTTTTATCCGCATCACGGCCAGGACTTTTCACCGGCAGAGGTTGAACGGCGAAAAGACCTGAGAGTAACTGTCTTGGTCATAACCCTGACATTCACCGTGCTTATGGCAATCCTGATTTCCTTTGTCTTCAGCAAGATGCCGAAAGTCGGCACAACGCAACAGGAAAACGATCAGCAACGGCTAAATCAGCGAGTAAATCAAGCCATGGAGGCTGCATTGCACGAAATCGCAACTGATGGAACTGCAAGCCGGGCAATTTCAGCCGCACTTTCGGCCTATGCTTCAAATATGGGCGTTTCATGGCACCAACAGCCAATTACTGGAGACAGGGTCCGATGTAAAATTGGCTCGGATGTTGTGATTGTAAAAGTTGATGCGCAACAAATAGAGATGCAAGCCAGCTCAAAGGATACCAGCACGCAAGCAATTCAAAAGTTAACCTGAAAAGGAGTAATTTGGATGGCCAAGCCATTAAAAACGGGACTAATCGGTTGTGGCGGCATCTCTGGTGCTCATATGGGCGGTTACCAGGAGTTATGGAACAAGGAGTTTCGCCTATTCGACATCGTAGCTGCTGCCGATGTGAACATTGGCGCGGCAGAAACACGTGCCCAGCAAGCTCAGGAAATGCAAGGGGGAGACCTGCCCAAAACCTACGACACGGTCGACGAAATGCTGGACAACCATCCCGAGATTGAATGCGTCGATATCTGTACGCTTCACAGCGAACATCATGCACTGGCAATCAAGTCCCTTGATGCCGGCAAGCACGCAATAATCGAAAAGCCGCTCGGAATCACTATGCGTGCCGGCAAACGCACCATGGAAGCGGCTGAACGAAACGACCGGATCCTGTCCGTAGCCGAAAACTACCGCTTGGGCGGACATGAGCGCGCCCGACGTTGGGCTGTTCAGCAAGGAATGATCGGTGATCTGCGCATGTTTTTCTGGATTGACGTTAGTGAAGGTCTGGGCAAATGGGGATGGCGCAACTTCAAAATGCAAGCTGGAGGCGGCTGGGCACTTGATGGCGGTGTCCACTTTACAGACTTAATGCGTTTTAACCTCGACGTAGAAGCCAAAGAAGTCTACGCCATCAATAAAGCCTACGAACCATACCGTTATGATGACGCTGGTAAACGGGAAGGCGGTTACGATGTCGACGTTGAAGATTGCATGATCTCCACCATCAAGTTCGACAACGGCATCTCCGCCCAATGGACTTGGGTTGGATCCGCACCGGGACAAGGTTTCAATCGCAAAACAATTTATGGATCAGAAGGTGCATTGGACTGGGGTTCAGGTCTTCATCCACGCGGCGGCGAATCCATCAGTACCGATGAGCTGCACAAACAATTCATGGCCAGCCTCAGCGAACCAGAAAAAGAATATTTCTTCCCGCGCGAGATCGGTAACACGATCTCAATTGAACTCAAATATTTTGCCGATGCCATCAACAATGGCGGACAACCCGAGGTTGATGGAATGGAAGGCTACCGATCACAAGCCGTTTGCATGGCAGTCTATGAGTCAGGTCATTTTGGCAGAGCAGTGACAATCGAAGAAATCGAAGATCTTTCTCTGGAAGGCTACCAGAAAGAAATCAACGATGAACTTGGCATTGAATGAAGTCACTCCCCAATTCCCAATTCCAACGAGAGCTTAGGATTTTGTCTTGCCTAACCTCATGCCGAGGTGACTCTGATAACACGGTTTTCCAGGTCCGTTTATTTCGGACGCGCAGCGACGATTCCTGAAGGATGCCAATGACTTCCGAGCTTATGTATACGCCCAAGACACCTCGGTAACGTATCAAGCACCTGCGTCTATACATTAAAAAAACTTGATGTAAACAGATTATCCCCACCGTTGATGGTTATATGACGCAGATTCCCAAAACGAGTATCTCGTTTAACCCGGCTTTTCTGTAACAAATGCGTAATGGACATTTAAATGCACTCAACAAAAATCCTGAAATCCGAAGATTTCGTGTTTATGGCTCAAGACCAAGAGGTTACCTTCACGGACCTGATTCCAAACTTCTCAGTTTTAAGTCGGCTGGGTATTGTCAGTCAAGAACCCACAGACGGGATTGGTGCCAGCAACTTGATTATGGCATGTGTGACAGAATTCTATAACTTTTACCGACATCAAAACGACTTCTTTACCTATCCCGATTATTTTAGTTTTCAAGCTTCAGAGATTTTGATCGATTATTCGCACTTCGATATCTGGCCATCGCACAAGAACCTGCAGGTCGAACGTGAACCGGAAAAAATCCTGAAAGCTCTCAACGACCGTGGCATCGACATTCTTCTTGTCCCCTGCAGAGAACCCGTTGATCACGTATTTGAGCCTGCAACACTTTCAAGCGCAAAACGTCGAATTCAGAAGTGTTTCCTCTACAATCCAGGAAACGGGTTACCTGATCATGACTTGACGATAAAACGACAAACCGCACCATTCTATGATTCAATATTAACAGTTATAAACTCGATATCCGATCCAGTGTTCCGCAATCAATTTTTAAATCAATGGCGTGAGCAGGTCAGTCCCAACGGTGAGACTATCGAAGCATACTGCCAAGTGAACATGGATGAGGCACTGAGATTCTTACCCTTTTGAAGCTTAGTTAAACTGCAATGTATCAAAACCAACATCGAACAAGCTTCTCTTTTACAATCTCCCTCATACTTCATTTGTGCGTGACGCTTTATGTGCTGATCAGTTTTCCTCTTTGGCACCGTCAGATACCAATTGCAGAACCAATTACCATGGATGCCATCTCAGTTAATCTTAGGCGCAACCGATTTCACATGACTGCCCCGAAGAAACTGAAGAGACTCACATCCTCTTCCGTCAAGCGTCAAATTCCCAAACATAAATCAACAGCGAGTCGCCGGTCACAGCAACAACTATCAGTAAAATCGATTAGCTCCCAAACAGAAATAATCACAACAAACGTAGCGCCGATACACACCAAAGCCAATTTAACGTTTTCGACTGATTCAGTTCTGGCCGAGACCGAAAACCAATCGGCAACCCAAATAGGCATTAGCGAGAGAGCAGTCATCGAAGCCAAACCCATCGGGGGAAAAACTGTTCAAATTCAACGCGGCATGTCCCAATTGCAGCAAGCGGATTCATCTGAAGATAAACAACTCAACCCGGACGAAAAAACACCAACGCACCACCAGACAATTGAGACCGCTATCAAAACGATCGCTAGTAGCATTGCAGATGGTACTGACAGCTCGCCAATTGACATTGTTTTCCTGCTCGATGCAAGCGGCAGTATGGAAGACAATATCCAAGCTGTCGGCAACCATCTCAAGGATATGGTGAAAATTTTCCAAGAACATCAAATCGATTTCACCATGGGTGTTGTGAAATTCAAGTACACGACCTTAATTTTTGAGCAAACCAAAGACTACAATAAGTTTGAACGGTTACTTCAAAACATGGAGTGTGGCGGATCTGAACGCGCACTGCACGCCATAGTGAAATCATTACAGCGTGTGAATTTCCGTCCAAACGTAAGAAGACGTTTCATCCTGGTGACCGACGAAGGTTTCGAAGGCGATCGATCCTACAAAATCACCGAGGTAATTGCTTATTCGCAACAAGCTGGAATAACAGTGGATGTGATCGGGATTCAAGACAAGTTTCATAAATATTTAGCGCAACAAACAGGTGGGTTGTGGTTTCCAATTCCCTAGGACAAAGATCACTGATTAATCTTCACTTAGCATTGTCATCACGCTTACTATGGGTTTTAACGCTTAAATTCCTGCTGCTGCCACATAGCTGGGCAGCAATTCCCGATGAACTTATCGCTTCAATCCAATCCGAGAATTTACGAAGCCATATCGTTGCCCTTCAGGAAAATATAGATCGAAACACGGGAAAAGTTTATCGAACCCGGAACGCTCTTCACCGGCATGCTTCCGATAATTCCGCCAATTATATTACCAACCAATTTCGACGTTCCCCACAACTCAAAATCGGATCCGAAGAGTTTAGCGGCATGAGGAACGTGATTGCCAAGCTACCGTCATGGAATATGGCCGAGCCCAACCGAATTTTCATCTTGTGTGCACACTACGACTCGAAAGCGAATCGAGATCCCAACTGGAACCCACTTATCTCAAAAGCGCCCGGGGCGAACGACAACGGAACCGGTGTGGCAATAATGCTGGAGATTGCCCGCATCTTAAGCGCATTCAAGTTCAACTGCGAGTTGCGCTTTATTGCCTTTGACGGCAAAGAAGTGGGGCTCATTGGAAGCCAGCATCACGCCAAAAAAGCAGCAGAATCAGGTGAACATATAGTTGCCACGTTCAACATTGACATGATCGGCTTCAACTGGATCAATGATCAGATCGATATAGTGACGAATAACCGTTCATCATGGATGGCGGAATTTACCCGAATTATCAATAATTGGTTTGATTTTGACCTCGAAATCCATGAATTCCGAGATGACCTGTTCGGTTACAGTGACCACAAACCGTTTTGGGATCAAGGGTATGATGCCGTAACTCTGGTGGAAAACATTACGCCTTGGCGTGATTCCAGAGGATATGAAGCAAACCCGTTTTACCATACTTCCAAGGATACAGTTGATAAAATCAACCTGAATCTTGTAACCAAAGTTGCACGGTTAGCCCTTGCTGTATTGTACAACCTTGCCAGCCGGGATTCCGTTTTTTTGCCGTCCAAACCGTTAATCGCATTTGATCCACTACCTCCTGTCAATCAAAGTCCATTTAAAATCAAGGGACGCATCTTGTCACCATTCCCATTAAGGATCACCATAGAACCAAGGAACCTGATAGCTGATATTGATCGCGCCAATCGGGTTTACAGCGCTCTTGTCTCTTTAAAAAACGGCATCAATCATGTCAAAATAACTGCAACCGACGCAATCCAAACAAACACACTTGAACAACAAATTGAATATCAACCAGACTTTGAATGGATAAGCACAATAGTCTACCCCAACCCCTCTTACAAGGATCTCGTCACATTCCGAGCGGAATCGAATCGACCAGTTGACAGTATGCAAGTTGCTGTCCACCAAGTTGATGGAACCCTTGTACGGCAAATAAGTGGCGTTGCTGACCGATCGACTCCAAAAATTTGGCGGGCCTGGTGGAATAGGAAAATAACCTACGGTATCGAGGTTGCTACAGCAGTCTATATCTGTAAATTTGAGGTCGAATCGGACAGCAGAATCCATGCAAGACACCAAAAATTGGTAGTGGTAAAAGAATGAGCCAAGAATCGCAACACATCCCAGTATTGCTTAATGAGATCATCGATATCCTATCGCCTGACAGTGAAGGGATCTATGTCGATGGCACCATCGGGTTAGGAGGACACGCGTCGGCCATCTTGGACGCATCCATCCCAAACGGCCGAGTCATTGGAATCGATCTGGATCCCCACGCACTGGAATTGACAAGCAACCGGTTAGGAAACAGAGATAACCGGTTGACACTGGTTCACGACAACTTTCGAGATCTGGACCAGATACTAACCCAAAATTCGGTGTCGGCAGTTGACGGGATCCTGCTAGATCTTGGTGTCTCATCAATGCAACTCAACACTCCTGACCGCGGTTTCAGTTTCCTGCATTCCGGACAACTGGACATGCGGATGAATCCCAACCAGAGAATTTCCGCCCTCAAGATTGTCAATGAGACTAAAACCGACCAACTGGCAAATATTATTTATGAATTCGGAGAAGAACGGTGGTCTCGAAGAATTGCTCGTGCAATTGACAAGGCTCGCAGAACAAGTAAAATCATGACAACACAGCAGCTAGCGGAAACTATCTCATCAGCAGTACCAAGAAAAAAACGATACCAGCGGATTCATCCAGCAACCCGAACCTTTCAAGCCCTGCGGATTGCAGTCAACCAAGAGTTGGAAAGTCTCGATATCGTACTCAACCACGCGATCGCCGCCTTAAAATCCGGAGGGAAATTGTGCGTTATCAGTTTCCACTCGCTGGAAGATCGAATCGTCAAAAGGCGATTTCAAGAACTGGCCAAGCCATCCAACGACTTTAGTATCGAGTCAGCGCATCAAAATTTGCTTCCTCCCCCAATCGAGATCGTGACAAAACGCCCAATCACAGCCTCAGAAGAGGAAATCGCAAAAAACCCCCGTGCTCGTAGCGCGAAATTGCGTGTTTGCATTAAAATCTGTGAATCTAGAATCACGAATTAGACGTTTATTTAACTCAACGCATACTCTAATCACCCTAACAGTTTTCATATGAAGCCAGTCAAAAAAAACACAGCCAAACTCATAGCTTATACTGGATTAACCATCTTTATCATGCTACTAGCTACAAATGTTTGGCTCTCAACAAATCGACGCAAAATTGCGCAGCAAATGCGAACAGAATTAGAAGCGGAAAAGAGCAGATTGATTAACGAAATCAACAAACTGGAAGCAGAAATAGCAAAACAAAAATCAGTTACAAACGTGCGACAAATAGCCAAAGAACTTAACATGGTCCAATCAGACAAACCAGTTGAAATTTTGCAGGCAGAAACCAGGCAATGACCCCAGAACATTCAAGAGGATTGAAAACCCGTCTATCCTTAATTTCCCTAATGATGCAACTGCTTTTCCTATTGCTGATAGGGAGGCTTATCATCGTTCAATTTGTGCTTGGCCCACAATTGCGTGAGCGATCAACTAACCAAACCAAGGTGAGAATAAAATCAAAAACCAAACGCGGAAAAATCACCGATCGAAACCACAATATTCTGGCTATTAACCGTGATATGCTTGATGTCTACGTAGATCCTAAAGTTATCAAGACAGCACCTGAAAATTTAGCCAGGCAACTTGCCCCGGTTCTATCTGTACCGGAAGAAAAACTAGTTAAAGCTCTGAAAAGGAAAAATCGACGTTTTGTCAGGCTGAAAAAAAAATTGGATTACAGCCAAATTAATAACATCATACAGCTCGAAAGAAAATATTACGGTCTAAGCCATGTAATACGCGGCAATCGGATCTACCCCAAAGACCAACTGGCATGCCACATCATCGGCTCAACTAATTTCATGAACATAGGAATCGACGGTATTGAACGTTTTTACGACAGCATCCTAGCCCCAAGCATCGATCCGGAAATTGAGCCGATGATAGATTGGGAGAAATACCTCGCGCAACCCGATAAGGTCTATAAGAATTCACCAAGAAGCAATGACACCATTGTTCTAACCATTGACGAGTACATACAAAATATAACTGAATCCACCTTGGAACAAGGATGCAAAAGGTGGAAATGTCCACGCGGCACAGCGATTATAATGCGCTCAAAGACGGGTGAAATTCTAGCCATGGCTAATTATCCCAACTACAATCCGAATCAATATACAAAAAGTCCCGAAGCATCGAAACGCAACAACGCAATATGGATGGAATATGAACCGGGTTCAATCTTTAAAATTGTGACAGCAATTGCAGTGCTTAACGAAGGTATTCATACACCTGACTCAAAATTTCATTGCGGTAACGGTGAGATCATATTGCCAAATGGACATGTTATTCGCGATGTCAAAAACAATACCATGTTAACACTCAGCGAAATTGTACAAAAATCAAGTAATATCGGGATAATGAAAGTTGCCCGCCATCTACCTCACGTGAAATTCCAAGATTATGTGTCACGTTTCAAATTTGGTCAACGAACAGGAATTGACCTGCCCTACGAAAGAACAGGCTCTTTGTGGGGACTTCGCGTCTGGGACGAACACTTAGCGGCAACCGTTCCATTTGGACAAGGTATTTCAGTGACTCCGCTTCAGATGCTTTGCGCCATCAACACAATTGCCAATGAAGGCCGTTTAATGCGCCCTTATATCATGTTGAAGCGACTGACTCAGGACAACAAAATTACCCTTCAGCTACAACCAAAGATCAGCGGATGGGTCATGTCACCAGAAACGGCACAAACCATGAAGGAAATCCTGGTCGGCGTCACAGAATCGGGGAGCGGAATTCGAGCTCGCGTCAACGGCTATTCGGTTGCCGGAAAAACGGGAACATCACAGAAAGCGCTTAAAAGCGTCGGATATATCCGTGGCAAAGTGGTGAACAGCTTTGCCGGTTTCTTGCCTGCTGAGAATCCGCAGATTTCGATAATTGTCGTGCTTGATGAACCGGCTAATGCGCCTTTGAGTAGCGTATCAGTGGCACCTATGTTCCGAGAAATCGCAGAACAAACGATGCGTTATCTAAACCAAACTAAACTTTTTGCACAGGCGAACATCAGAATGAACTAAAGGCCAAGTATGAGCCTTGAGAAGTTACTGGAAAATGTAGATATTGTCGCCGTAACAGGCCAGTCCGAAGCCGTGATTACCGGAATCGCAAGCAAGCATCGCGCCGTCAAGGAGGGTTATGCTTGGATATGTTACAAAGGCGTGCATGTAGACGGCCACCAGTTCATAAACCGCGCCATTGAAAAAGGTGCCAGAGTCATCATCGGAGACCAGCCGCCGCCACAAGATCTGCCACCCAACCTAACCTATGTGCAAACCTCAAACGGCCGAATAGCCCTATCACATATCGCAGCGAATTGGTTCCTGCAACCTGCGAAACAACTGAGATTGATCGGTATTACAGGGACGAATGGAAAAACTTCAACTGCATATTTTACAGAATCAATCTTCAAAGCTGCAGGAATTAAGACAGCCTTGCTTGGCACCATTGACTACCACTTTGGCAAATTCATCTTGCCAGCCAAAACAACCACACCAGATCAAATTAGACTGCATAATCTTTTTGTGCGCATTGCCGATGCCAAAATAAAACACGTCATTATGGAAGCATCCTCTCAGGGAATGGCACAGCACAGATTGTCAGGACTTACCTTCCATACTGGTGCTTTTACCAACCTGACACAGGATCATCTGGATTATCACCACACCATGGAAAGTTATCTTGAGTCGAAGCTGACGCTGTTCCGGCAGATTGATCCGGAAAGCGGGTGTGCTATCATTAACACGGATCTACCGACGGCAAACCGTGTTGTTGAAGCAACCAATGCTCCAGTGACCAGTTATGGGATCAAGTCGAAGGCCGATCTTATGGCAGGTGACATATCCTCTGATCTAAACGGCGTTTCATTTAATGCTATAACCCCGAAAGGCAAAGTATTCATCAAGCTTCCGATGCTCGGCGATTACAACGTCTATAACGCGCTGGCTTCCATTGGTATTGGACTGCATAACAACTGCTCGTTAAGTCAAATTAAAAAAGGGCTCGAATCAACAGCTGTACCAGGCAGATTCGAATCAGTTAACTGTGGACAAGACTTCGCAGTGATTGTCGATTATGCGCATACGCCGGATGCACTTGAGAATCTGCTTCAAGCGGCAAACCGAATCAAGCGAAACCGCTCAATCTGTGTTTTCGGCTGTGGTGGAGACAGGGACCAGTCAAAACGCTCAATGATGGGCGAAATAGCCTCGAAACTGGCAGATTACAGCATCATTACCTCGGACAATCCGCGAACCGAGGATCCGGATAAAATCCTAGCCGGCATTACCAGCGGAATCACCGACAAAACACGCTATCATCTTATCCCCGATCGAAGAATTGCTATCCGCCATGCAATTGAAATTGCCCGGACTGGAGACCTGGTTGTGATCGCTGGAAAAGGACACGAAGATTACCAAATTATCGGCAAAGAAAAACTGCCGTTTGATGATCGTCAAGTGGCCAGGGAATTCCTTAGAGGGTGTCTAAAAACTCTAAGTTGAGTTCATTGCAAGTGGCCTAAGCATG
>DTUY01000419.1 GCA_012963885.1 Candidatus Poribacteria bacterium
GCGTAAAGATCTGCACGGGTTCAACTCCCGTACGGGGTAATCAGGCGGGTATCAGTAGCCTAGCTAGTACCCTTTTCCTTCTCTTCAATAGATTCATTTTTTCACGGCCTAAGCTCTCCTATTCTGTCTACTCAAAAGTTACTGGCTGTCCGATTTCGGCACTTCGCAAGAGACCTTCCATCATTTTTTGTACCATGAGTCCATGCTTCAGTGGGGCTTCACAATCGATACCGTCTAAAATACAGCTGATGAAGTGATCCGCGATTCGGTCCCAAGACTCCATTCGATCCGTTGGTCTCAATTTGATGTCTTCTTCTTTGTTATCATCGCAACGGTAAGCCATCAACGGCTTGAGTGTAGCCCCAGATTCGGTTCCAAATAGTTCCATCTGGAACTCGGTCGGCTGGTGAGATGCCCAGAAACTTTCGATCTGCAAACCCACACCGTTCTCGAAGGTGATAAATCCGCCCGCATAGTCGTCAGCCTCAAATTGCTGAAAAACCTCATCTGTGTACTTTCGTCCCCAACCATAGCCTCGACCATAAGGACCGAACTTAGCTCCAGCAGTGCCAACAACGTGTACCGGTTTAGGTGTACCCAACACCCACCAAACTGCGTCTAAGGCGTGAACACCCATGTCCCGGAAAGCTCCACCGCCTTTTTTGATGAAGCCCAGATTCCAAGCAGGAATGCCGTTGCGGCGTATACTGCGGGAACGCGCATAGTAGAGTTCACCAAAATAACCGTCTCGGGCAAGATGACCCAAGTGGCGACAACCATCACCAAAACGTTTAGACAGCGACATCATATTAACCACACCGGCTTCATTAGCCGCTGCCACCATCTCCTCCGCCGCCAGTTCCGAATCAGCTAAAGGTTTGGTAATCATCACATGCTTACCATTATTGACTACCTCTAAGCCAATCGGCACATGCCACTGGTTAGGCGTGCCGACAAAAACAGCATCAATATCTGGATCTTGGCACATCTCCTTATAGTCGGTGTAGTATTTGACTGAGTCGGACAATTCTTTAGCAAAATCTTCCATTCTGGACTGGTCAAGGTCGCACAGAGCAACCACTTTACCTCTTTTGTTATTGGCTAGAGCCATTCCATTAGGACGACCAATACCCATACCTACGATGGCTACATTGACACAATTTTTCGACATGATAGTTCATTCCTAAATTAATGTTTAGCATCTATATTACATTACGAAACTGCACTTACTCAAACCCAGGCCACAGATAACTGGTGTACGGGGTAATCAGGCGGGTATCAGCTGCCCTAATTGGTACCCTTCTTCCTCAAGCCATTCCAATTTTCTTCTGCTGAACTGTAATTTATACCCCTTTACGATCATTGGGTCAATCACCTTGTCTGCCCACTATTTCTGACATATTTATCTCTTAATATTTATATGTCTAAACATCCAATATGTAGCGGCTTAAGGGAGAAAGCCGTTTTTCGGTTTCCGGTTTTAGATGAGTGCTTTGGTCTGTTTGCTGCTCCAACTGCCGCAGAACGAAGGCACAATGCAGCGCTCGACGTTTTTTCGATGAATTGTTTTGTGTACAGCTATGCCACACGCTTCCATTGAAGATCCCTACTGAGCCAGCGGGCGCACATAGCAATACCTGCTCCGGGTGCGAGGCCAAAGGGTCTTCTACCTGCTCTCTGACATCCCTAAATTCTAAGTGTGAACCGGGGACAACACGTGTAGCTCCATTATTCGGAGTGAAATCGTCCAGCATCCACATTGAGTTGACCATCTGATGTTGCATTGGTGGGCCAACGAACTTACCTCCATCGGAGTGGAGAATTTGTTGACCCTGACTCGGCAGTGGATCATGTCCGTTTAGAGAATAGAGTTTAAAGGGCTGTTTCAATACATGCGCCACACAAGCTAATAACAGTGGATGAATGTAAATGGGGTCAAATACTGCCCCTTTATTAACCAAATCTGACAGCCGACGAACACCCGCCATTTGGCCTGTTTCCTGACCCGCGTGCTCTCCTTCTGATGACATAATATTTTCAAAAGCTTGACGGAGTTCCTGTCGCCAAGCTGAATTAATGATATTAGGTAGGATGATGAACCCCAGGTTATCTAATTTGAATTTTTGTTCGGTGGTTAAATTCTGTGGAGTAAAGTTAAGTTTTAGTAATTTAGGGTCTATCATCTGTGATGGGAACGCTCTTACTCATACTTACCGTGACTGTAGACTTTCTCCTGCAATTGGGACAGCCCGCCCAGAATCACTGGGTTCTTCAAATGTCTCAGCAGAAAGCGTCGATTATAAACCAACTAATGAACCCTTTCTTAAAGCTGCATCCATGAACCTTTCCATTTAGACCGAAGATTAAGTTCGGCAATATCCCGGTCGGCTATCAATGCCACCGTTGTCATCTATAGCCCCAAGTAAACTTTTCCCCACTATTTTCCTGTAACCAAGTACGTAAAGGCACATCGCCCTCAGAAGGCAGATAGTAGCCGTCCTGACTACCTGTTGCACCGAGCAACTGGCGTCGTATGGGGGTAGTCTTTTCCCTGAGATCATCTACATCCATGATACACTTGGGTCGGATCCAGCGGTAGGCGTATCCATAAAAAAGAACCTTCCGACTTTGGTCCAGGTAATTGGGGCTAGATGCATGCCACAGGCGGCGGTCAAACAGAACGGCAGTTCCGGCTGGCACCTGCATAGGCATTGCGTTAATTGGCTGATCCGGATCTTTCTTGGAAAAGACGATTTTATTTCTCTCCTGTTGACCTGGAGCAATGTAGAAATTGGCCACTCCCACTTCAGTCGTATCAGTCAGAAAATATGCAATCTTCAGCGAGAGCATCGGGTTTACTGGTAATCCTTCCGTATCCAGATCTCCATTACTGCGATTTTGATCCTGATGCCAACTGAGACGCTTATGGGACGAAGGGAAATTACCAGTTGGTGGACTAACTACCATCTGAGTGTGAAAAAGGTAGATATTCCAACCCATCAACCCCCATACTTTAGGGAAGGTAGTGGGCAAATCAATCAGTTGAAGAAGGTCAGTCTCCTTACCAATGCAATCGTGAACGTTAATCCGTTTGTCTAACTCGTAATTCAATTCTTTACGGCTTTGAAGGTCAATCCTATCCACTGCTGCCAAACAAATATCTAAAGTCTCAGGCGTAAGCGCATTTTCGATAATGAGATAACCATTCTTGGCAAATTGCTCTCGTTCTGTTTCAGTTAGCAGATGATTCAAACACGATCTATTCATTTGACACCTATATCAAGACTAAGGCTCAGCTGCAAATTAGTGTCGGCTTTGTCACTCATTCTGGCAGAAATCCGGCCAATTGGCCACATTTCTCATTTTGATCTCCACTCAGCCGACCACATAGCACTAAATTCATGTAGGCTCTAATATAGCAAAATATAGCAAATTATCCCCCTGTTGTATAGTCTCACCTAGTCTCTGCGCCTTCAGGCGTTGTCATTATTGAAACCCCGCAAAAGATAACTCGTGTACGGGGTGATCAGGCGAGTATCAGCTGCCTAGTTGGCACCCTTTTTCTTCTCTTTATTCCTTTAATTTCCTAATTCCTTTATTCCTGCTTTC
>DTUY01000420.1:0-86320 GCA_012963885.1 Candidatus Poribacteria bacterium
TTCTAGCGGTGTTGAACCAGTTGCGTCTGATTTTCCGTAGACTTGTCCTCCTTGGACACCTGCACCAGCAATTAATCCAGTATAACAGTAAGGCCAGTGATCCCGACCATCAGGAGAATTAGTATTACCTGAAGTACTGATACCTAATCTCGGCGATCTACCGAACTCCCCGATAGCAAGAACAAGTGTCTCATCCAACAAACCACGTTGATCTAAGTCATCTAACAATGATGAGACTGCGCTATCCAGTTTTGGACAGTGTAGGTTTCTCAGTGGACCAAAATTAGCAGCATGAGTATCCCATGCAGTTGTATTGGGATCCCCGTTTGCAACTGATGGCCAATTCACTTGAACAAAGCGCGTACCGGCTTCAATCAACCGACGAGCTAGCAATACGCTTTGACCAAAAGTGTGGCGGCCATAACGGTCACGCATTTCATCCGTTTCCAGCGTTAAGTCGAATGCATTCCTGGCACGTTCAGAAAGTATGAGATCATAGGCTTTTTCATAATATTCGTTTAAAGCGTAAGAATCAGCCACCTTTTCAAGCTCCGGCATTGCAGCATTGACAGTCTCAAGGAGGGTTGCCCGACGTTTCATTCGAGCAGCAGGGATTTCTTTCCTGAGGCTCAATTCGTCCAGCTTTACTTCCTTATTTGGGTCCTGAAAGAAAAAGTACGGATCGTAAGCTCGACCGAGAAACCCACCTGTCCCGCCTTTGCCAATAATGTTGCTTTCTTGCATTGGACGTGGCAGTTGAACACCGGCTAACATCGGCACATCGGGTGGAAGAAACTTGGCAATATGAGAAGCAACGTTGGGATGGTCTTTGGGTGACGGCGGATCCAGTTGGCCGGAAGGTGCAACTTTATCTGGCGTAGAACCTGTTACCATTTGATACATGGCAGCAGTATGATTAAACAAACCCACAGGTGTATAACTGACAGAGCGAATTAATGCTGCCTTGTCCATCTGCTTGGCCAAACGCGGCATGGTTTCAGATAGCCAGATACCGGGTACATTTGTCTTAATCGGTTTGAACTCGCCACGGACATTTGAGGGAGCGTCCGGCTTGGGATCCCAGATATCTATATGACTAGGACCACCTTGTAAAAACATTAGAATTACCGATTTGGCTTTGCCAAAACCGTTAAGTGCTCGAGAGGGAGTAACAATTGTATTCGCTTTGGCTTGGAGCGCTAAGATCTGCGGCAGACTTATGCCAAGCATCGCGGTTCCTCCGACCCTGAGAAACTCTCGTCTAGAAACTCCGTCACACAACCTAGCTTGCTTACCAGGAATTGATAACATTTCCTATCTCCTTATTGGTTCCTTATATAGTGTTAGAAAGTTTGAGTGAATTACTTTATCGATTAAACAAGAATGAAGGGCTGTTGATTAAGGCCCACAAAAGATCCTGAGCACCTTCAACTTGAGACTCAGCTTTGGAAAGATAATCAACGGCTTTGCCCGATTCAGTCTCACTTGGCATGCGACAAAGCGTCGCCAAGTAAAGTTCCTTAACCAAAGTGCGGTTGTCAATCTTCTTCTTTGTCAGTTGAACAATGCGACCTTGCGGGTCGATAATAGCATTGGCGATAGTTGGGCCATTAATTAAGTTGAGTGCGTGTGATAAACTGACCTGTGTCGATCTTTCACATTCACAGGATGACTCACGTTCAGGTCGGCCAAAAAGCTTCAGAAAACCGCCGTCATCCAGATTGCTGTCGGGCAACTGAACCGAACGGAATCCTTTGGGGACACCTGAAAACTTTGGTTGACTTCCAGTAGCGAGAGAAACTGCATCCAGCATTTGCTCTGCGGTCAATCTCCTGGGTATTGCGTGCGAAAAATTGATTTCGTCTTCTTGGTTCCAGCGATTTGTTTTAATGCTTTGCTGGTATGTCCGAGATGTGATGATTGTACGCATCAAGTGTCTCAGATCAAAACTATTTTCGATAAAATCTTCGGTCAGGGCATCAAGTAGTTCCGCGTTACTGGGAGGATTACTCGATCTGATGTCATCAACCGGCTCAACGATACCACGTCCCAAGAAATAACTCCAGACACGGTTGACCATAGATTTTGCGAACCAAGGATTGTCCTTTGAGACCAACCAATTGGTAATGGATTCACGGGGGTCATCTCCAATTTTCTCGGCCGAGCCAAACGGCACATTAGCCGGTACAATTGCCCCAGTCTTTGGGTGTTTCACACCACCATTAACACTATAATTATTATAAACGATCTGCTCACCTGGCAGTTGTCCTCTTTTAATACCAACTTCGCTAAAGTAAGATCCAAGCTCATAATATTGGTTTTGTGTCCATTTTTCAAACGGATGATCATGACATTTAGCACAGGCAAACCTTACACCCAAGAAAAGCTGCGTCGCATTTTCAACTGCGACATCTGGTTGATAGATAGTTTTGTCGGTTGTCACAAGATGATAATTTGCCGCTGGATTCCGATAGGTACTACCGGAGGCCATTAGCAGGTCACGAACGAATGTATCATAAGGTTTATTTTCAGCAACAGAATCATAAATCCATTTTCGGAAAAGCCAAACGCCCTTTTCTCCGAGGAATTTGCGATTACATTGCAATAAGTCAGCCCACTTATGCGTCCAGTTCTCAATATATTCAGGTTGACCGATCAGATAATCAATTAATTCTTCGCGTTTTTTTCTTGAATTCGCATGGTCGTCCAAAAATGCCTGAACTTGATCTGGAGTCGGTGGAACACCGGTTAGGTCGAGATACAAACGCCGAATAAATTCGGCATCAGTACAAAGATCCGATGGTAAAACACGAACACGTTTTAGTTTGTCATAAACCAGTTCATCAATGTAATTGTACTGAGATACTTCTACCCACTTAAACCCGGATCTATCGCCAATAACAATTATTTCGCTGGTGCTGTACAGGCTCTCATACCGAACCAGTATAACCGCCTCTCCACGCCGCGTAGCGTTGACAACCCCAGAATCTGATATTGTGGCGACATCTGGCAGACTACTCTCATATATAGCATCTCGTGTTACGTCCCGAGATGTGCCATCCGGATAGTGGGCAATAACGATCAATTGCTGTTCCATGCCGGGTGAATGAATTTCTGTAGCATTTGGAATAACCTCAAGACGAGAAACCTTTTCGGTGGTGACCACATCGGATTTCACTCCTTCAGCAATCCATTGGTGAAAGATCTCGTAATGACGTGAATCAGCTTCTATAGCCTGACCTCCTCCGTGTGGAACACCCTGTGTCGGCTTAAGAAGCATAAGGCTCTGCGCTGGTCTAGCCCGATTAAAGCGGCGCCCTGATAAATCTGTGATTAGCGTTTGGTAGTCAAGATCAGGATCATATCCCCGCAAGGAGAGTTTGAATCCATTTTTACCCTTAGCTGCGCCGTGGCAGGTTCCCGCATTACAGCCAACTTTACTGATGACCGGCATTACATCACGGACAAAGCTGACCGGTTGCGTATCGACACTCTTTACGTTCACCGGCAAATCGATGGAATGGTGACGAAACGCAACTTTAATAGTTGCCCAACCGACTGCGACAGGGTGAATGTAACCATCACTATCAATTTTAACTTTGGCGTCAGCAGTTGTGAAACTTGATTGCTTTGATAGGTCAATCCAGTATCCGTCTGATGTCAAGCCAGAAATCATGACACAACGAACATCGTGTTTTCCCTCAAGAACCAGTGCCTCAGGTAGGGATCTTAACTTGGAAATTTCCGGGATCTCGATATTGACTGCTGTTTGATCGGAATTAACATTTACATTGAAACATAGGTTGAGGATTAACATAAGTAAAATCCCCAAAACAGATAGCGGCACTTTCATGGATTCACCTCGCTTACAAAAACATACAACATATACATTGAAACATAGGTTGAGAATTAACATAAGTAAAATCCTCAAAACAGATAGCGGCACTTTCATGGATTCACCTCGCTTACAAAAACATACAACATATCATTGACAGTAAAAAAATCAGTTCCTGATTTCCGCATTGAAACCAGTTGCCTTAACGGCAGCACGTAATTCGTCAACCGTAACCTGATTCTCTTTCAATGTTAGAATGGCATTATCCGGAAGAGAAACCTTCACATTAATCACTCCTGACACCTTAGTAAGTGCACCCTGCACTTTAGCCACACAAGCACCTCAGGTCATACCATTAATGACTAATTTGATTTCTGCTGTGGCTTCTTCTTTTACTTTGATATTTTCTACTTTCTCGATACTTGTCGACTCAGAATCAAGCGGCACGGGTATAAATTCTCCCATTAATTTCCCGGAATCTAGATTGAATATTCGAACTTGACCATCGAATCCACCAATTGCAACTTGATTCTTGCTTGGATGAAATGCAATAATGAAAACAGCGGTCGAGTCAGCATCAAGCGTCATAATACGACTGCCATCTGCCACCTTGTATATTCGAACCTCACCACCAACAGCACCTACGGCAATTTGCGATCCATCCGGACTGAAGGCAACCGCATTTATTACATCTGACTGGCGTTCAAAGGCGCGAATGAGATTGAAGTCGGTATTACCGACATCACGTCGCTTTTGACGGAAAATTCTGTAGAGTCGTGGAACCCTATCTTTGCCGCCAGATAAAACTTGGTCCAACTTTGGATGACGCGCGATTGTATGGATTGGTCCCAACCCTTTATTACTGGCATTGATATCATCAATGAAGGATCCACTTTTAACTTCAGTGAGTTTTAACGCTGTGTCACGCCCCCCGGTAACAAAATGGCTGCCATCAGTAGTAAACAGCGTGCCCAAAACCCAATCACTATGGTTATCGAAACGTACCAATTCCTTCTGATCTCTGATTGAAACGATACGCGCGGTTTCGTCAGTACAACCAAAAGCGAGAAGTTTATTGTCAGGTGATAGCGATGCCCCGTAGATTGTGTCATATGTTGATTCAAATGAGTGAATCAGCTTATTTGTAGCAGTGTCCCACATTTGGACTTCACCGAATCTGGCAGGCGTTCCCCCAACAACTACCAACATCTTACTATCGGAGGCATAAACAATGGATTCGATTCGATCAGATTTTCCAAGCAACCGAGCCAACAGTTGGGATCCATCTGATTTGTGCAAGAGGACCTCGCGATAACCAGAGACCGCGATAACATCACCATCAGGTGAATAAGCCAAGGAAGAAATCACCGGTGGAATTGAGTATTGAGGCGGTTCCATTATTGAATCAGCATCCACATTTGGTGTATCGTTGACTGCTCCTTCATCGATCCAGCGGCGAAAAAGCTCAATCTCTACTGGCATCAGTGGATCACCTTCCATTGGCATGGACGGTGGATCCCCGGAAATCAAGCCAAGGATTAGACTTTGATCAGGTTGTCCAGCTATAAAAGCTTTTCCTTTAGATCCGCCTCGACGAAAATCTCTATAAGAAGTAAGAATCAAATCCCCACGAGCCTGACTAGGTTGATGGCATCCCTGGCAACTACGCTGTAAAATCGGTCGGATGTCTTGATAGTAACTGACTGGTAAATCCGACCAGGCGGAATTACCAATCAAAACCGTCAAAAACATAGTCATAAAGTACTGAAAGCAATAAGCTAAAGTTAACCTTACATTCATCTCTTAATATAGGACTAAATTTAAAAGTCTAGGAAACTTGGAGATTTGATCAGTCTTGATATAACCTCTTAGCAAGGCATACAAAATTCATTTGAGTCGAGGGAGTATACATTAAAGGGAACTTTAAAAGAAAACTTTTATTTATCAATAAGTAAATTTAATTCTGGTGCTCAGACAGAAATCGACTAATCTGTTCATCAGTGGCCATGGAGGGCGCCGCTCCCAATACAGTTGTCGCTAAAGCGCCTGCTGCATTGGCAAAACCAACGGAGGATTCAATAGAGTAACAGCCAAGGCACCACAAAACGCATCGCCAGCAGCAGTCGTATCGACCACATCTACTTCATAAGCTGGAATTGCTTTGGTAAATTCATTTGTTAAAAGCAACGCTCCTTGATCTCCAAGTGTCAGTATCACGGCTTCCACCCCTTTATCGATCAGGATTCTGGCAGCCTGCACGGCTGTTGCCTGATTCACCACTTTGATTCCAGTAAAAAACTCGGTCTCAGTTTCATTTGGTGTCAACAGATCCACGTGATCAAGAAAATGATCGGGGAACTCAAGAGCGGGGGCAGGATTTAAAATCACTTTACCGCCATGTAACTTGACGATTTTCGCCGCTTGAAGTGACGCTTCAAGCGGAACTTCGAGTTGTAGAAGTAGTATATCCGCCTCCGAGAGTGCAGACTCAGCTTGATCTATGTCCTCAACACTCAAACGCATATTCGCACGCGGGATTGCGATAATGCTATTGTCACCCTGAGCGTCAATAACCGGAGATCCGACGCCGGTGCCAACCTCCGAGTCTCGTACCACGAAACGACTATCAATTTTTTCTTCCTCTAAGGTCTCCATGAAACTGTCGCCAAACAGATCCGCTCCCAAACGCCCAACCATGGTGACATCTACTCCAAGACGGGATGCAATAATAGCTTGATTACATCCTTTACCACCGACGAACATGCCAAAACTTTCACCTATCAGGGTTTCCCCTGTTCTTGGTCGTCTTTCGGCTTTGATCACCAGATCCATCATGAAACTTCCGACGACAACAATTTTCGTTTTCTTCACTCCCATCACACTTCCCAATTTTTCTATTGCCTAGAAACGGTTATAACAATACTAAGTAATTTCTGTCAATCTGACAACCCCATACACAATAAATATTATAGACATTGAATTTATCGTATTTTGGTTTGTCCAATATGTTTGCTAGTTTATCATTAATGAATTATCTAAAAGCGCTTTGCCAATCAGAATATTCTTCGCAGCATCGAGATTAAGATGAGTTTCAAGTTATTAAGAACAGAGAACAACCTACCAGGCGCGTGAACCACCGGCATTCATGGCCAAGTTTCCACCATCCATAGGCACTAGCGCACCCGTTATCCAAGTTGAGGCGTCAGAAGCAAGGAAGACGGCTAATCCTTTGATGTCATCTGACACGCCCAATCGACCGGCTGGAATACCGTTTAGGTAAGTAGTTTCTAAATTAGGGTCGGCTTCCATACGTGCTTTTAAGCCTTTATTGATTACCTGTGCTGGTAGTATGGCGTTAACACGAACTCCCCGTCCACTCCATTCTGTACTTAGCTCGCGGGTCATCTGAGCTACTGCTCCCATGGCCATACTGTAAGCAATATGTCCGCGACCAAGTGCGGTGATGCTAGCTAGAGAGCCAATATTTATAATACTGCCCTTGCCAGCAGCCAGCATGCGCCTTCCTGCTTCTTGGCAGCAACAGAATCGTCCAATCACCAGCGATTGTAAAACCTTTTGTACTTGTTCCATGGTCACCTCTTCCGGTCTGGCCAAAACACCTTCACCTGCTACATTGCCAAGGATGTCAATCCTGCCGTACTCTTGATCTAATTGGTTAAACATCGTACGGATCAGATCAGGTTGTGATACATCGCAGGTAATTGGTAACACGCATCTCCCCAAATTCTCAATCTGTGCAGCTGTATTCTCCATTCCTTCGGTATTAATATCTGCTAACATTAAATCTGCCCCAGCTTCAGCAAAGCCAAGTGCCATGGCACGTCCCATTCCGCTAGCTGCTCCAGACACAAGTGCGACACGTCCGCTCAGATCAAACAATGAATAGATCATGATCTGCAAGAACCTCCCAACTGCCCAGTTATTGTTGTGTAATGCCTCTTTAATCCGAATCAATCCCCCGACGGTTAGCCAGCGAACGAGACGTCAGATCGAAGAAAGTCCCGTGACCATGGAAGAAACGATCCAATTCATCTACCATCAATCCAAATGACTCTCGATATTGGTTGCCTGTGAAATAAGCAAAATGTGGTGTCAGAAACACGTTAGGGAGATGGATAATTTCACTATCTGGCGGAATTGGTTCCGGATCGAAAACATCCAGACCTGCCACGATATCCCCCCGCTTTAGTCTTTCAATCAGTGCTTCAGAATCGATAATAGCTCCCCGCGAGACATTCACCAGTACGGTGCCCGAAGGGATAAGATTGAGCTCATTCAGCCCAATCATTCCACGAGTCTTCGGTGTCAAAGGTGCTAGGCAGACAATCACCTGGCATTTTGACAGGATATTTTCTAACGAAGTCTGCAGAAATCCTAGAGCTTCGGCCATCTCCCTTGGGAGGTAGGGATCGTACACCCAGATCTCCGTTTCAAATGGGTGTAGGTACTTCATTAAGCGCCGCCCTATATGCCCACAACCAATTAGCCCGACCCGTTTCCCAGTCAATAAACCGCCCGCGTATTTGAGCGCATCTGGATCCATGCTGGTACGACCAGCAATGATACGACGGAATTGGGCGCCGGCGTTACGTAATGAAATCAGGATTAAAGCCAAAGCCCATTCTGATACTGGATAAGACGATCCATTAGTCGTATCTACCGTGCAGATGTCTCGTTCCCAAGCTGCCTCTAAGTCAACACGATTGGCAAAACGATCATCCTCTAATTCGCCAATAATCTTTAAGTTCGAAGCAGCATCCATTATTTCAGAACTTATCATGGGAGAACCATGACTAATAATAAGACCATCAGCGCTATTGATGGACTCTAAGAATTTTGCGGTTCGAGATTTTTCATCTAGGTTGTTGCCGTCCTCACAGGGAAACCACTCCCAAGTAGCAAATTTTTCGAGTCTTTGCACATCCTCCGGTGCAACATAGGCATCGTAAATCCCCTGATTACACACCAACAGAATTTTAGGATAAGAATTTGCTGTCAAGTACCCTCCCTCCATCACTTGAGGAATTGGTTAATTATGCATAACCTTATGGCTCGTTTGACAATGTATGATACCATGGTGCATGTTAAGCGTATTTCCTTATTTCTTCTGGATTCGACACCTTATCCAGAACGGCGCGTTCTTCTGAATCTAATTTGTAGTCCAGGCCACCGAAAATCTCATCCACATGCTCAGGTAGATCTGCTCCCAGGATTGGAGTTACGCTTTCGTGGTCAAGTATCCAGGATATAGCTACCTGCGCGGGTGTCTTTCTATGCTTTTCACCGATGGCGATGAGTGTTTGTACAATCTGATCTACCTGCTCGGTCATAGCATCTTCAAAATTGTACTTTCCTGGACTTAGACCTTGGAGTTCGTCTTTACTCCAAGGTGTATTCGCCGGTGGTTTCTGTCCACGGCGAAAAAGCCCGCTCAACAAACCAATTGCCAACGGACTATAAGTCATGATGCCTAAACCAAACTCGTGACACAGAGGCATCAAATCGGGTTCCAGTTCATGACGGTTGATCAGGTTATACTGGTTTTGGATGCAGATAAATGCCTCCAGATTACGAACGTCAGAGATCCAAAGGGCTTCCATGATCTTCCACGCTCGAAAATTGCTGCAGCCGATGTAGCGAACCTTTCCTTGTCGCACCATGTTATCCAGGGCACGGAGAGTTTCTTCCAAAGGAGCTTTGGCATCAAACGCATGTAGTAGGTAAAGATCAATGTGATCAGTCTGAAGTCGCCTTAAACTATCTTCAACCGCGCGCATAAGACTCAATCGGGACAATCCCGTGTGATTTGGACTATTGCCAATAGAACCCATGACTTTGGTGCAGATCACAATATCATCCCGTTTTCCCTCTAAAGCTTTCCCTACAAAGGTCTCTGACCTTCCTTCACCATAGAGTGCGGTGTCGATGAAATTACATCCTAAATCTATGGCTCGGTTTATGACATCTATACAGACGTTCGCGTCTTTCTGACCACGAAAGGCGGTACCCAGACAGACTCTGGACACCTTTATACCAGTCCTACCGAGATTTTGATGTTCCATGCAGTTCTCCTTAAAATTGCTGGGTTTTAGCAGATGGATAAAATTTTTCTGTCAAAGTATATGACCTTCAGAAAATCACCTTAGTTGATTTCCAATATCTCGTCAATTTCCTTTTGATAATCGTAGACTTGGCAATTTTCCACTTCCTGCATCTTGACTGTCCGTCCAGCTTTAGCTGACTCGAATATGGCGTAGACAGCAGCTACGTCCTTCATCCCTTCAACGCCGTTCACTTCTATTTGGCGGTCGTTCAAGATAGCTTCAGCCAATTCGTAATACTCAAGTGCTATGATTTTCCAATCGACGTTATCCGTTGCAATTCGGTCTGGAAAGAAATGTTCCGCCAACGGTTCCAGAGAGAATCCGTCTACGACAGTTAAAATCTCTTGATGTCCCATCTCAGCTTGTTCCGCCAGCTGCATAACGGCTCTGCCACCACGAGTACCGAAACTTTTCAACACACCTTTGGTACCCAGAATCATCTGGCCTCCGTAATTACCATGCCCACCTAGACCAACGATCCAGTTGACAGTTGCACCATTCTCCATCTTGAACATAGCTATCGAATTGTCTTCAGCAGTAGCTGGTACTTCCGATGCCATAGCCTTGAACCGTTTCTGATAGAAAGTGTAGTTGTCACCGATGCTCTCTTGCTTCTTTCTTACCGGTTCAATCAATCGTATATCGCCATAGACTTCCTCAATATCACCTAGTTGATAGCGAATTAAGTCGGTAAAGTGAACGCCCATATCGATGATAGGTCCCCCTTTATCTTTAAGATGCCTCCAAGGAGTAATAAAAATGGTGTTATTCCCACTGAGCGAATGGAATAACGCCATGTAGGGGACGCCAATGGTTTCGGTTTTCAAGAGGTGATGAACCAAACGGGCAGAGGCATCGCGCCGATAGTTCTCCGCTACTGACAACTTGCGGTTGTTCCGTTCGGCGGCTTCAATCATTTTATGACAGGCTTGCACAGTAATGGCCATTGGTTTCTCTACCATCACATGCATCCCCAAATCCAGCGCTTGACATACCACTTGATGGTGTACTGAAGGATCAGTTACCACATCCACAGCGGTTAGATCCGGCACTCTTTGAACCATTTCCTCTAGGTCAGTAAAAATCTCCGGACACGTTCCCAATAACTGCTCAGCTTCTGTCGCGGCTAATTCGGCATTCTCACGATGAATATCGCAGACTGCGCAGAGCTCAACATTATTGAAGGGGGTTTGTGCCAGCTCCTGCAAACCATAGAGATGACGCGTTCCCATTCCACCGCAACCAACCAACCCTATTCTTATTTTATCCATCTGAATTTCCCTGCTTGTAGGATGATATACAGTTTGATTGTAACAAAAAACAATGAAAACGGTCAATCAAAGTGATATATAGAATCGGAAGATAGTTAGCTGGTTCTTCAGGAGTACTAAATCCAAAACCTGACTTTATAAAAACTGACTTTATTAAGATTTAAGGCGAAACCATGGTTTGCAACAATCAGAAGTCAAATGGAAATGGTTAGATTCTATTTAGTTCAATTAGCATTTACTTATGAGAGTTATCTGTGTTAAAATTTCTTTTTTTAACCAACCGGATTGGTCTTGCGACCTGCGCGATCTAAGCTGGATACTCATCTAGTTTTCCTTTTGGCTAAGGAGCTTATGCAAGCTTATTTTATGTGTACTCATTACCAAAGATCTAACAAGGAGTAAACAATCCGAAGATGGATCAAAAATGCATATATTAAAGAATTTGAACTCGTGAAAGATTTTTGAGGTGAAGTAGGTGCTAACACAAAGAAATTTTCGATTGCAAGCTGTCCTGACACTTGTTGTTATCATACTTGTTAACTGGGTACAGGCCGAAGAAACCAAAATTTTGGTTGAATCAGTGCTGGATGACCACATGGGAAAGAGTGTAGTGGTAAGTGGCAAAGTTGTAATGGTCGGGGTACCAGACGATGATAATGTGGCAGGGAAGGATGCTGGTGCGATTTTTGTTTTTTCTCGTGAAGAAATAGGCTGGGTAGAACAGGCTAAGATTATTCCGGACGATCTCAATCCGGACGATGAATTCGGAAGGATAATTGCATTTAAAGAAGACACGTTGGTTGTTGGTATGCCAAGGTACAGTAGGATTTCCAGCGACCATGGTACTGTGTTTGTCTATACCCAAAGAGGTGATCAATGGATTCGTCAGCCAAATGTGAATGCAAATGACACAGAGGAAAACGATCGTTTCGGCAATGCGGTGGATTTCGATGGAAAAAGACTAATTGTCGGTGCGTATTCTTCCAACGCCCCAGAGGGAGACTCGGGTTCAGCCTACATATTTGCACGTCAGGGAGATGGATGGGTGCAACAAGCAAAATTGATAGCTGATGACGGCGATGCCTTCGATTGGTTTGGATCCTCGGTTGCGATTAACGGGGATTTGGCTGTTGTGGGTGCTATCAGGGAAGATGGTAAGGGAATTAATAGCGATTCTGGCGCCGCGTATGTATTCCGGAAAAGTGGCGAATCTTGGAGACAGGAAGCCAAAGTTATTGGACTGAGTACACGTGAGAAGCACAACTTTGGTCACACAGTGAAAACAAATGGAGAGATCTTCGCCGTTGGGGTTCCTAAAGGTGGTTCAGCTGGAAATGGAGCGGTTTACTTTTTCCATTTTCAAGATAATATCTGGCGTCAGAATGGTGCCGCATTAACTGTTCGGTCCGGCAACAATTTTGGTCATTCTATTTCGTTGGAAAATCAGACCGTAATTGTTGGCTCAACTGGAGATGATAATAGCGTAGTAAATGAAGAAGATGAACGCGGGGCCACGGGAGCCGCCTACATCTTTAGAGAACGCGGAGGGCGATGGATACAGACCGCTAAATTGTTGCCTCACGATACAATAGAAGGTGATGACCTCGGCTGGGCTGTCGCTATCAACGGCAACACGGCGGTCGTTGGTTCACCTGATAATAGTGCAGGTGGTCCGGAATCAGGAGCTGCTTACATTTACGCCAAACAAGGCGAAAAATGGATCAAACAAGTCAAGTTGATAGATACGGTTAGTTCATCGGAGGACGAATTTGGTTATTCAGTGGCAATCACCGATGACACGGCGGTTGTGGGTTCCAGACAGGACGATAGGCGTGGGATAAACACGGGGTCAGTATACGTGTATGTAAGTCGAACTGATGACAAAGGTGAAACCCGATGGGATAAGCAGTCAATTTTAACGGCTGATGACCCAGCTATTGGAGCACAGTTTGGGCATGCCGTTGCAGTCGATGAAGACACCATCATCGTTGGTGCTCATAGGATGGATGATACCGGAATTGACTCTGGAGCGGCTTACCTTTTTGCGAGGACATCAGATGTTTGGAACCAGCAAGCTAAGATAACCGGACAAGGTACGATAACTGAAGATCTGTTTGGTTTTACCGTTGCCATTGATGGAGATTTGACAGTTGTTGGTGCGCATGGCACCAATCAGGAAGCCGGAGTAGCGTTTATTTTTGCCCGTGACAATGCGACTTGGCGTCAGCAGGCCAAGCTGGAGGCGAACGATTCAACACCGGGAGACGCATTTGGTTATTCAGTCGCTATACACCAGCAGACTGTCATCATTGGAGCACCCAAAAATGATATCGCCGGTACCGATGCGGGAGCCGCCTATGTTTTTGTCAAACAGGGAGACAAATGGATTCAGCAGGCCAAATTGATAGCAGCTGATACGGCCATTGGTGACCAATTTGGTATTGCTGTTGCTACTGACAAAGATACTGCTATTATCGGTGCTTGGCTAGATGATATTGCTGAACCTGAAATAGGCTCAGCACCCGATGCGGGTTCGGCCTACGCCTTTATCCGCCAGAAAGGAAACTGGTCACAACAAACCAAGTTTATTGCCGATGAGCCCGGTGTAGAAGACCATTTTGGTCTTGTCGTTGCCCTGAATGACAGAGCAATTGTCATTGGAGCACCCGATCGTGATACGTTTTCAGGAGATGACCCTCCCATACCGAGTACTGGCTCAGTTTATTCCTTCGCCCGTGCTGGAGAATTCTGGTCTCCCGCCATTCTTGCCACAATATCGGAAGGTGACCTGGCATACGATCGTTTTGGTGGCACGTTAGGGATGAGTGGTGAGAAGATTATTGTTGGAATTCATGGGGATGATAGTGCGGGAAATGATGCAGGTGCTGTGTTCATTTTTGATTATGTCGATTTGGGCTTGGAAGTCGATCCACAGCCTTTCTCTGTTCAACCCAATTCAGGCTTGAAAATATCGTCCCATGCTAAAATCAAAACTGGTGGATTTAGCAGTTCGCCTCGTCAAACCCAATTGCTCTCGAATTACCCGAATCCGTTTAATCCAGAGACCTGGATTCCGTTTCAATTGGCACAGCCAACATCAGTTGTCTTGCGACTTTACGATTTCGAGGGGAAGGTTATTCGCACCATTAATCTTGGATACAAGAAAATCGGGTTTTACACTGCCACTGATCGGGCAATTTACTGGGATGGTAAAAACCAGTTGGGCGAATCAGTGTCTAGCGGCGTTTACTTTTATCGATTGACTGCTTCGGGTTATGATGCCATAAAAAAAATGGTCATTTTGAGATAGAAAACATTAAAGAAATATTGATTCTGTAAATCGGATTTCCTCTCAAAAAGAAAATAAAATTTCGCAGCGCGTTAGCAAAATCTAATCTGTGTCAAATCGTATTTCCATTGCCGCTGCGTGTCCTTTGAGTCCTTCGATATGAGCCAATTTGGTGACAGCGGGTGTGACCTCTTTTAGAGCGGATTTGGTGTAATGGATCAAACTGGTTTTTTTGATAAAGTCATCGACGCTTAGCGGTGAGGCATATTTTGCTGTTCCGCCTGTCGGCAGAATGTGATTTGGTCCGGCAATGTAATCACCAACTGATTCCGGCGTGAACTTTCCAATCATAATGGCTCCAGCATTTCGGATGTTGCCGATCCATGTCAGCGGATCGGCAACATCCAACTCAATGTGTTCAGGAGCGATATGATTCGCTAGGCTTATCGCTTGATCAAGGTTTTCAACAACAAAGGCAACACCATAATTTTCAAAAGCACCAGTTATTTCTTTCTGACGTGGAAGATTGACGACCTGAGAAACAATTTGCGACTGAACTGCCTCGGCGATTTCCTTTGAGGTGGTTACTAAAATTGCAGAAGAATCCTCGCCGTGTTCGGCTTGAGATATAAGATCAGCAGCAATGTGTAATGGACTCGCCTGTTGGTCCGCGATGACCAAAACTTCACTGGGGCCAGCAATCTTATCAATGTCAATCAAACCGTAGACCTCTTTCTTTGCGACTTGGACGTACAGGTTTCCCGGCCCAACGACTTTATCTACTTTTGCAATTGTATTTGTGCCGTAAGCCATAGCAGCAACGGCTTGTGCTCCCCCACATCTGTAGATTTCACGTGTGCCACACTCCGCTGCTGCAACCAACATGTGTGGATCAATAGTTCCATCTGGTTTGGGGCCCATGAATACAGCAATTTCATCTACTCCCGCCACCCGCGCTGGTATCACATTCATGATCAGGGATGAAACAAGCAGTTGGCTTACTGAGGGAACGCATACACCGACTCGGTGAAGTGGTCGAAGCAGATGACCTAAAATAACGCCGTTTGTTTCTGTGGTAATCCAAGAGTTACGCAGTTGCTTTTGGTGAAAACTTTCAATATTTGATTTGGCTAAACTAATTGCTCCTAAAAAATCTTCTTCAACTTCTGAATAAGCAAGATCAATTTCTCGGTCGGTGATCTGAAGATCGTGGAGCGAGATATCTGGCGCATCAAATTTACGGGTATATTTAACCACCGCATTATCACCAGTTTCGCGTACGTCTGTAAGAATCTCTCGAACTGTCATTAGAATGGGCTCGTTTTCAAACTGACTGCGATGTTCTAATTTTTTGATCATTTCTTTTGACAACTCTGAATTGTATTCAACAATTTTTATCATAAGCAATTCCCAATTTTCATTTTTGTCTTACAATGTCTGCTCCAATATTGGTCAGCTTCTTCTCAATCTTCTCATAGCCGCGATCAATATGATAAACGCGTGAGATGACCGTTTCACCTTTGGCTGCCATGCCGGCTAGTATTAATACTGCGCCGGCACGTAGATCTGATGCCATGACAGGAGCTCCACTAAGGCTGTTTACACCATGGATAACCGCACTGTCCCCGTCAATGAGGATTTTTGCTCCCATACGGTTGAGTTCACTGACATGCATGAACCGGTCGGGAAATATAGATTCAGTGATCACACTCATACCCGGAGTTAAGGCCATTAGCCCCATTATTTGGGCCTGCATATCAGTGGGGAATCCGGGATAAACATCAGTGCCAACATCGGCTGGAACAAGCGGGTTAGGCGTTGTGATATGGACACCTTTCTCTTGCCAATCGAGCTGTACACCAATCTGGCAGAGCTTTTCTGCTAATGCTTCCATATGTGTTGGGATGGCGTTGTTAATAAAAATATCTCCGTTGGTGACCGCACCTGCGATCATAAAAGTTCCTGCTTCAATTCGGTCGGGAATAACAGCGTAATTTGTACCGTGCAACTCTTCGACGCCATGGATTGTAACGGTGGCGGTTCCTCCTCCGGAGACTTGAGCACCCATTTTATTTAGAAAATTGGCCAGATCCACAATCTCCGGTTCGCAGGCTGCATCTCGGATAGTTGTTATGCCCTTTGCCAAGACAGCGGCCATCATAACATTTGCTGTCGCTCCAACACTTGACCCATTAGTTCCCTTAAGTTCGATTTCCGTGCCAATAAGCTGGTCAGCTTTCGCTAGGATATACCCACCTTCAATCTCAATAGTTGCGCCAAGTGCCTTAAGGCCTTTAAGATGTAGGTCTACTGGTCGCGGTCCAATCGCACATCCACCGGGAAATGAGACCTTTGCTCGTCCTAGCTTGGTAATCAGCGGTCCTAAAACATATATGGAGGCACGCATCTTCCTGACGAGATCATAGGGAGCTTGGTAAGTTTTCTGATCTATCGGTTCGATTGAGAGCGTTCCACTTTCAAATTGCAGTCGCGCGCCCAATCCTTCCAAGACATGGCACAAAGTTTGTAGATCCATTAGATCTGGAATGTTGCGGAGTGTACTTGGTTGTTCGGCTAATATTGTTGCCGCAACTATGATTGGCAAGGCTGCATTCTTGGAACCACTAACTGATACTGTCCCCTTAAGTCGCCGTCCTCCTTGGACAATCAATTTATCCATCTGTATTATGATGTTCCTGAGTTTTTATAGATTATTCTTTTGCATACCATATTTGCATTTCTCCATTTAAAGTATATCATCAGTTTCCTTCTTAATGCGTAAAGTATGAAAAAAGGACTTGACACACTTTATGAAATGTGAGACAATTGAGCCGTTTTTACTCTTAAGTAAGATTTAGGAAATTAGGGGATTTGCTGGCTCGCTGGCCTCTCATCTAAAGTTACAATAAAATTCCCGAATTGCAAGCAATAATGCTTATTGATTACCTGCCTATTTTGCTTTTGGTTGCTTTTGCTGTAATTTTTGCAGCTATTAGCTTACTAGCCACCCACCTATTAGGTCCCCGAGAACCAAATAAATCAAAGCTGTCTGTTTATGAATCTGGGGTGCAACCAGTGGGCGATACCCGAAAAAGATTTTCGATTCGTTTCGATCTTATCGCAATGCTATTCATTATTTTTGATATTGAGGTAATTTTTTTGTATCCCTGGGCATTGATATTTAAAAAATTTATCAGGGATGGGATGGGTAGTTTTATTCTAATTGAGATGTTGGTGTTTATCGGCATTTTACTCGTAGGTTATATCTATGCTTGGAAGAAAGGTGGATTATCATGGGAATAGAAAGTAATCTTGGAGACAGTTTCATCACAACAACTATTGATAAGATTGTAAATTGGGGGCGTAAAAACTCGCTTTGGCCGATGCCTTTTGGTACAGCTTGTTGCGCCATTGAGATGATGGCCACCTTGGCCACGAAGTTCGATCTCTCGCGATTTGGTGCTGAAGCTATCCGTTTTTCACCCCGTCAGTCTGATCTAATGATTGTATCAGGGCGTATCTCGATTAAAATGATGCCGGTTCTGCGGAAAATTTACGATCAGATGCCTGAACCCAAATGGGTGATATCTATGGGCGCATGTGCTTCCTGTGGAGGGGTTTTTGATACCTACACGCTTGTTCAGGGAGTAGATCAGTTTATGCCAGTCGATATCTATGTTCCAGGTTGCCCACCCCGTCCTGAAGACCTAATCGATGCTGTTATGCAGATTCAGAAATTAATTGGTGACGAGACGGTTTCTGCTGCCCGAATGGCTAAGAGAGAAGCAGTCTCACAGGGCACATTAGGTTAGAGTGGGGATCATGAGCGAACAGCAAACCGTTGCCGAAGTCGCAGAGCCTCAGGAACCAATAGTCATTCAGCAGCTAAGAGAAAGATTTTTGGATCATATTCTTGCTGTTATTGATCAACGGAGTGAGCTAAGTGTGGTTGTTAACAAAGATGCTTCGTTTGAGGTACTTGAGTTTCTGAAGACGGATTCTAATCTTTCCTACGATTTTCTTGTTGATGTCACCGCAGTTGACTACTCCCAGATGGAAGATATTTTGGTAGAGTATGACTATGCAAGATTTATGGTGATTTACCACCTTAATTCCTTAATGACAAACGAGCGCCTGCGTGTCAAGGTGCCGGTCAGTGAAAAAGAACTCACCCTCAAGTCTGCTGTTATCCTCTGGAATAGTGCCAATTGGCTGGAACGCGAAGTTTATGATATGTTCGGTATAAATTTCGATGGTCATCCTGACTTGCGTCGGATTTTAATGCCGGATGATTTTGAAGGGTTTCCGCTTCGTAAAGACTACCCGCTCCGCGGTCGTGGTGAACGAGAAACATTTAATTTCGGGCGTGAAAACGTCTAGGACCAAGTTAGGGAGAAGACTTATGTCAGAACTTGTTGATCGTACGACAACTGGCGAACCTATGACGCTAAGTTTTGGGCCACAACATCCAGCGACACATGGGACTCTCCGAATTGTTTTGGAGTTGGATGGTGAAACTGTGCTGAAAGCAACTCCGCACCTTGGTTATCTTCACACCGGATTTGAGAAACTTGGCGAACATCTCGACTACAATCAATACATTGTTGTAACTGATCGAATGAACTACCTGTCGCCGTTGTCGAATAATTTTGGATATGCTTTGGCCGTTGAAAAGTTGTTCGATATGGAATTGCCGAAACGTGGCCAGTATATTCGTGTCATTATGGCGGAGTTATCTCGTATCGCCGATCACTTGATTTGGTTGGGGACATCAGCCTTGGATTTAGGAGCGTTCTCAGTTTTTCTTTATGGTTTCCAGCAGCGTGAAAAACTCTACAAAATTTTTGAAAACACAACAGGCGCGCGTTTAACGACGAGCTATACACGTATAGGTGGATTACTCCGAGATTTATACCCTGATTTTGAAGATGAGGTTCGATCATTCATCAGGGATTTTCCTAAAAAGTTGAAGGAGATTCATACTTTGTTGACCAAGAACCGGATCTGGATGGATCGGACTAAAGATGTTGGTCAAATTAGCAAGGAAGATGCAATCAATTACAGTTACACAGGACCGTGCCTCAGGGCGACTGGTGTTGATCGAGATTTGCGTAAGGTTGAACCGTATTCGTCTTACGATGAATTTGATTTTGACGTGCCCGTTGGATCTAATGGAGATGCCTACGACCGCTATCTCGTTCGTATGGAAGAAACGATTCAGAGCTGTCGAATCGTAACCCAAGCTCTGGACAATTTACCGGATGGTCCAATTAATGTGGAGAGCCACAAAATCAGTCTACCGTCGAAGCAAGACACCTATGGACATATCGAAGGTTTAATTCACCACTTTAAAATCATTATGGATGGTCACGGCATTCAACCATCTGTTGGTGAAGTCTACTGTGCAACTGAATCGCCGAACGGCGAACTTGGATTTTATATTGTCAGTGATGGTAGTGGGACAGCTTATCGGGTTCGGGTGCGTCCCCCAAGTTTTTTCCATTTTCAAGCCTTTGACCACTTAATTCGTGGCGGAATGATGTCTGATGTTGTTGCTGTTCTTGGTAGTTTGAACGTTATCGCCGGAGAGCTTGATCGTTAATCTCACAACGTTTTTTATTTTAAGGAACATAAATGGCATTTGAGTTTTCTGAGGAAAACAAACCGACGCTGGAAAATCTCATAAAGTGTTATCCGATTAAGGAAGCCGCTATGCTTCCTGCTCTACACTTGGCACAGCAGCAAAATGGATATATTACAGAAGAGGTTATGGCCTGCGTTGCTGAGGTTCTTGAAGTCTCAATAATGAAAGTCAAAGACGTGGTAACCTTTTACCCGATGTTCTTCGAGGAACCGGTAGGCAAGTACGTCATTCGTATTTGTCACACATTGCCGTGCGCGCTACGGGATTGTAAAAAAGTGCTTGACCATTTAAAAGAGAAACTCGATGTAGATGTTGCTTCCGAAAGAGATCTTTCAAAAGGAACGACGTCTGATAGAAGATTTACGCTGATGAAATCGGAGTGCCTTGCTTCTTGCGACGTGGCTCCCGTTGTGATGATTAATGATGACCTTTACAAAAACCTTACACCGGAAAAGGTTGATGAAGTCTTAGACAGCTTAGATTAGAGATGTGGGGTAACATGATACAGGAAAAACGGATTATATACGAGCATTTAGATGTGCCTGACATCTACACATTCGATGTCTTTCGGCAACATGGCGGTTATCAGCGTTTTGAGAAGGCGCTTAAAGAACTCCAACCTGAGGAGATTTCCGACATGGTTTTACAGTCGGGGTTGAAAGGTCGTGGCGGCGCTGGTTTTTCTACAGGCTTAAAGTGGAGTTTTGTACCTAGAGATATCGAGCCTCGTTATCTATGTTGCAATGCAGATGAAAGTGAGCCAGGGACCTTTAGTAACCGCTATATTTTGGAAAGAATACCACACTTATTGGTTGAGGGAATATTAATTTCCTGCTACGCTCTGGATATTCACTCCTGCTATGTTTATATTCGAGGTGAGTTTACGTTGGGAAAGAAAATGCTTGATCAAGCAATCGAAGACGCATACAACCACAGCTATTTAGGTGAAAATATTTTGGATTCTGGTTTTAATCTGGACATATACGCCCATCCGGGAGCTGGCGCCTATATATGTGGGGAGGAAACCGGATTAATCGAATCACTTGAAGGAAAGCGAGGTCAACCGCGAGTAAAACCTCCGTTCCCTGCAGTTTCCGGGGTGTTTTCCAAACCAACCGTTGTCAATAATGTAGAAACTCTATGCAATATTCCTTTTATTATTGATAAGGGAATTGAATGGTACACCAATATGGGGGTAACTTATGGTGATGCGCGATTTGATCCACCTAAGCCTGATCAAAACACTGGTACCAAACTTTACTGTGTTAGCGGCGATGTTGAGAATCCTGGAGTGTATGAGCTTGAGCTCGGTTTGACTTGTAGCGAACTAATTGATGTTGCTGGTGGGGTCAAAGGTGACAGGATAAAAGCTGTGATCCCAGGTGGTAGTTCAGCGCCAATTTTAACGGATTACGAGCTTGATACTCGGATGGATTTCACTTCGCTGACTTTGGCAAAGACAATGCTCGGTTCTGGTGGGGTTATCGTATTGAATGAAACGCGTTCGATTGTGGATTCGCTGTTGAATATTATGGAATTTTATGCACATGAAACCTGTGGGCAGTGTACGCCTTGCCGGAACGGAACCCCGTGGGTAAGAGATATTGTAAAGAGGATTGCAAATGGTGATGGTAGGCAAACGAAAATTAAACGGCCTAGGTTTGGTATTACTGAAAGTGGCCGATGGGGAGATACGGGTGAAATGGAAGAGGTCTATGAAGACCTTGAATTGCTTGAAAGTGTTGCCAACAACATTGCCAACGTTGACACCATGACATGGGACACAATCTGCGTGTTTGGAATCGCAGTTTCGTGGCCTGCCGTTAGCTACCTGCGGAAATTTCGTCCGGAATTTGAAGCGTGTGTTCGAGATGGAAAATGTACGGTGTTACCCGTTGATGAAGCAACCGTCACACCGGAAGAAAATTACGCTTATCAGCAGAGAATTATACCACAGATCATCTAGAGGTAATTGAAGGTATGGCTTTAACTGAAATGACTGATCGTGAGAAGTTTCTTTTTGATCTTCAGGGTTTTCTCGTTGTTCCAGGATTTCTCAGTCAGGATGAAATCGATAGCCTGAATGTTGCTGTTGATAGTAGCTCTGATCGTCGTAGTGAAGACGGTAACTCCAACATAGCGGATTCCAAAACGCTAGGTGGTACGCATAAGCGCGGGATGTATTCTGGCATGCTGAATTGGCCGAAACCACATTGCCAACCGTTTCGTGAACTTATTGTTCATCCCAAGGCAATTCCTTATTTGAATACAATTCATGGCCGTGGTTGGCGGCTTGATCATTCACCGTTTATTTTGACGTCTGATTACAATACAGAAGGGTTGGTAATTCACGGATCAACGGATCGGCACTTTGATGGAGCGCAATACTATACCTACAGAAATGGTCGGATACGCTGTGGAATGGTCGTTTTGCAATACCAGTTGGCGGATGTTTTCGAAGGTGATGGGGGGCTTTGTGTCGTCCCTGGGAGCCACAAAGCTAATTTCTCTTGTCCGCAAAAAATTAGGGAGTGGGAGATTGATAAAAAAGTTGTTTATAATATCCCTTGTAAAGCGGGCGATCTGGTTATCTTTAGCGAATCTACACTCCACGGCACTATCCCTTGGTCAGCTAAAGATCGCGAGCGAAGATCTTTGCTCATTCGGTATTCACCGAAGTACCTGCACTTTGCAGGAGGATATTATGATGCAGAGTTTCCTGAATGGGTGGGCGAGTTGACTGAAGCACAGCGATCTGTTTTGGAGCCCCCTTACATTTATAATCGACCTTTAATTGAGGATGATGGCAAGACAGTTGTTCGGCCTCGTCGCGAAGGCTAAAGCATTGTTGGATATGAGGAAGGTACCGTAATGGCATTTATCAAATTAAATGACCTTGAGCTTGAAGTAGAAGATGGAATTAATATCATTCAAGCTGCTCAACAGGTTGGTATTGAGGTTCCTCATTACTGCTTCCATTCTGGGCTATCTCGACCAGCTAACTGTCGGATGTGTTTAGTTGAACCCCATGAATTTTTCCCGCCAGCTGGTAAGATTGTGCCAGCACGACAACTTGCGACAGGTTGTACAACAACAGTGAGAACAGCACCAGAGGATAGAAAGCTGGAAGGTAAGTATGACTTTATCGTTCGCACAGATTCACCACGCGTCAAAAAGGCTCGTGAGAATATTTTGGAGTTTTTGCTGATTCATCATCCACTTGATTGCCCGGTTTGTGATCAAGCGGGCGAATGTACGCTACAAGATTTCAGCTTTAACCACGGTAGTGGAACAAGCCGGTATATTGAAGTTAAGAACGTTCCTCCCAAGAAGGATCTCGGTCCGGAAGTCCTACTCTACTCAACCCGTTGTATCGTTTGTACCCGTTGTATTCGTTTTTGCGATGAAGTGACAGGCACTGGTGAGTTAGGCATCGTTCACCGCGGATCGAAAAACGAAATTGATATTCCCAGAAAACATGATGGAACGCCAACCCAACTACTTGATAATAAGTTGTCCGGAAATGTTGTTGATATCTGTCCCGTTGGGGCTTTAAAGAGTAAGGATTTTCTATTCAAATCACGTCCTTGGTTCATGAAGACTGTCAACACGGTTTGCTCTGGATGCAGTGTTGGTTGTAATATCACCTTGGACTTTAAGGATGACGGTGTTTATCGGTTAAAGCCACGCTATCATGAACGTATTAACCAACATTGGATGTGTGATGATGGACGTCTTGGTTATCATTATGTGAATAGTGAAGACCGTCTTCAAACACCGATGAAACGTGTTGATGGCAGTTTGGTACCAACGTCATGGGCAGATGCGTTCAGCATAATTTCAGAGCAGCTATCCGCAGTTGATCCTGATTCAATGGCTATCGTAGGATCCGCCCAAATTACCAATGAAGAGAATTACCTTCTCCGGAAACTTGCAGATCAGCTTGAGGTTGATACCATCGGAATATTTGGCAGGAAATTGGGTGATGAATATGTGTATCCAAAGTTTACAATTGAATCCGATAAGAATCCGAATACTCGTGGTGCGAAGGATATGCTGTGTCAGAATGGAACCGAAGTTTTGGAAGATGGCCCACTATGGTCGGCTTTGTCAGACAAAAAGTTTGTTTATCTGGTAAATGGTACGCCTGAACGGCCACTCGATGAAACTGAATGTGATGCCCTAGAAAAAGCTGGGTTTTTGGTAGTTCAGGATATTTTGTTGTCTGAGGTGGCTGAATTGGCTGATATTGTACTGCCAGGAGCAACTTTCGCTGAGAAGGATGGTTGCTTCACCAATTCTAAGGGGTGGGTGCAGCGCATCCGAAAATCCATCAGTTCCCCAGGACAAGCACAGCCTGATTGGGAAATCATTCAGCAGATTGTCAAGAAACTTGGTGGCGATATCGACTATAATTTCGTTGGTGAAATCGCGTTGGAAATAGCCGAAAAAGTCGCCGGTTATCAGGATGCAAATCATCAGCAGATCAGCGATCAAGGTGTTTTGATTAACAGTTTGAGTGTTGATCAATGATCTGAGGTGCGAGTGAGGGAAATCTGGTGCCTTACTCGCTTTTTGTATGCAAAAAATTGAGTGAAAAAGCATTAGAAAACTATGGAAAACTTGCCGTTAAGCTTATTTCTTATTAGTTCTAGCATCAAGATTCTTATCATTGTCCATATGCTGCTGATTGGTGTGATGGGAATGATTTGGGCAGAACGCAGAGTCAGTGCTTGGATTCAAGATCGCTATGGGCCGAATCGTGTAGGACCGCAGGGACTCTTGCAACCAATTGCCGATGGAATAAAATTTTTATTCAAAGAAGATCTCATACCGGATCACGTTGATAAAGTTGTCTATGTCATCGCACCAGCTATTATTTTGGTTCCAGCTTTGATTACTTGTGCAGTTGTACCCTTTGGCAATGAAATTCCGGTGTCATGGGGTGGTCGAGAGTACAGAATTCCGCTCCAGATTGCTGACATTGATATTGGAATACTTTACATTTTGGCTATTACATCACTTGGAGTTTATGGAGTGGTACTTGGTGCATGGGCTTCTAACAATAAGTATTCGTTTCTTGGTGGTATACGGGCATCAGCTCAGATGATTAGCTACGAATTACCGCTTGGTCTCTCAATTGTTGGTGTGTTGATGCTGAGTGAGTCACTGAGACTAAGAGAGATTGTTCTAGCACAATCTAGCTTTCTACACTGGAATTTCCTGACACATTTCCCTTCCTTCCTAGTCTTTATCATTGCTATATTTGCAGAAACGAACCGCCTGCCTTTTGATGTCGCCGAAGCGGAGCAGGAGCTCGTTGGCGGTTACCATACGGAATATAGCAGCATGAAATTTGCCATGTATTTCATGGCGGAATATCTGCACATGATAGTTGGGTCGGTGGTAGTGGTTGTCCTTTTCTTGGGTGGATGGTATTTCCCAGGATTAGAAAAACTGGTTGATTCGGGAACGCTGCTCGGCGGCTTGCTTTCCTTTATTATCGTATTTGTTAAGACCTCATTTTTCCTTTTCTTCTTTATTTGGGTTCGTTGGTCATTGCCTCGTTTTCGCTATGATCAACTGATGAACCTCGGTTGGAAGGTCTTATTGCCGATTGCATTAACTTCGATCGTGGTAACAGCTGTTGTTTGGGTAGCTAGTGAATCTAGGTTATGGGTTGGTATCTTCAACGTTATTTCTGCCGTAGTTGTTACTTCGACCGTTACGACTCTGGTGTCAATGAGAAACGAACCTAAGGTTGTTATAGAAGATAACTCAGACATTGTTAGTGATGAATCTCCAAGTTTTATGACCCAATAAATTTAGGAGAAGTCCTCGTTATGGTTTTATTAGTGATTTTCGGCTTGGTAGCGATTTGTTCCGCGATATGTGTGGTAGCTTTTAAGAATCCGATTCATAGTGCGCTGGCTCTGATCTTGACCTTCTTTTCACAAGCAGGTTTGTTTATCGCACTCGGTGCCCATTTTGTCGCAGCCGTTCAGGTGATTGTTTATGCGGGGGCTATTATGGTGCTTTTTCTATTTGTGATTATGCTCCTAAATTTGGGAAGCCTTCAGGACACGGCTCGTCAGAACATCAGTGCGATCAAGATTTTTGTGCTGGTTTTAGCCGTTTTACTGGCCATCGAGGGGATTACGGTTGCTCGGTATGTTGATCAAAGTGGTAATGTCATCAAGCAGCAAAGTGCCGAGGTCGTTATCCAAACGTTGAAAGACGATTTCAAGATGAACGATGAAGACATTAAGCATTCAATTGAAGAACTGTACGGAGAAGGCACCTTGGTTTCAGATTTAACCAGTGTTCAAGCGACTAGATTAATCCATGGTGAAATGGGAAAAGCAGAACGAATAGGGGCTCTTTTGTTCAGTAAATTTGTTCTTCCTTTTGAGGTGACTTCATTTATACTCATTGCAGCTCTTATTGGTGTTATTGCTATTGTTAACAGAGAACCGCAAGAAACCACGTAAGATTACTTACAGTTAAAGAAACTAATTAATTTAGATTGTTTTAGGTTATTTAAAGTTAGAATATGCTACTACAGTACTACATGGTTTTAAGCGCATTGCTTTTCACTATCGGGGTTATAGGTGTATTGATCCGTAGGAACGCGATTATTATTTTTATGTGTATTGAAATAATGCTGAATGCTGTCAATTTGTTATTTGTCGCCTTTTCTCGGGAATTAGGGGATCCTTCTGGGCAGGTTATCGTTTTTTTCGTCATGACGGTTGCCGCGGCTGAAGTGGCCATCGGATTAGCAATCATCGTTAGTGTTTTTAATAACCATGCAACTGTCAATGTAGATGAGATTAGGTCGATGAAGGGGTAGTTGAAGGGGATTTTATGTCATCAACGATAATTTTACTTCTAATGATATCACCGTTGATTGGCTTTCTCGTCAATGGGATTTTCGGTAAGTTGACAAGGAAAGCAAGTGGTGTGATTGCTTGCGCGGCTATACTTACATCATTGGTTTGTTCCATATTATTGTTTTCTGAAGTTGACAATAATGTGGCAAGTGGTGATAGTGCTTATTTTGACGGTTCCCTATATGAATGGATCTCTGCTGGTGAACTTTCAGTTGAGATTGGAGTCCGTATCGACTCATTGACTTTGGTCATGTTGCTGGTAATCACGGGGGTTGGATTTTTCATCCATGTGTATTCGATTGGCTATATGCACGACGATCCGGGATATACACGCTATTTTGCCTATCTTAACTTGTTTGTGTTCGCAATGCTTATTCTTGTTTTAGCCAATAACTATGCCATGATGTTTATTGGTTGGGAAGGTGTTGGGCTTTGCTCCTATTTGCTGATTGGTTTTTGGTATGAGAAGAAGTCCGCAACTGATGCTGGTAAGAAAGCTTTTATTGTCAACCGAATTGGCGATTTTGGGTTTTTGCTTGGAATGTTCACTCTATTTGCTGCCTTCGGTTCCTTTGGATTTGAAAAGGTCTTTCACGATGCAGAGATGGGTCATTACACAAAGATCTTTGGAGAGAATACGCTGAAAATTGCAACGCTACTCCTGTTTGTTGGTGCCATCGGGAAATCGGCGCAAATTCCACTCTATGTTTGGCTGCCTGATGCGATGGAAGGACCAACACCTGTTAGCGCATTGATCCATGCTGCCACAATGGTCACTGCCGGGGTTTATATGATTGCTAGGTCCTCAGTTTTGTTCACTATTGCTGAAACTGGGGTTTACGTCGCTTGGATTGGTGTTTTAACTGCATTATTGGCAGCCACAATGGCAATTACAGCAAACGACATCAAACGGGTGTTGGCCTACTCCACAGTAAGCCAATTAGGTTATATGATGGTAGGGGTGGGTGTTGGTGCTTATGTTTCGGGTATTTTTCACTTGGTGACTCATGCATTTTTTAAAGGGTTAATGTTTTTAGCTGCGGGAAGCGTGATGCATGCAATGTCAAACGAATTGGATATGCGGAAAATGGGTGGATTAAAGTCGAAGTTGCCCATTACCTACTGGACGTTTTTGGCCGGAGCATTGGCAATTGCTGGCGTTCCAGGATTAAGCGGTTTCTGGAGTAAGGATGAGATTCTACATTCAGCGTGGGACAGTGGACATCACGCGGTTTTCTTCCTCGGATTGGTGACAGCAGCACTGACAGCTTTTTACATGTTTCGGTTAATCTTCGTAACTTTCCATGGACAATCCCGTGTGGATCCGCATGTCGAATCACATCTGCACGAATCGCCGCCTGTGATGTGGGTGCCATTGGTAGTGTTGGCTGTTCCGTCCTTGTTTATTGGCTTAGTTGTAGGTTGGGGCGGGCATGATAGTGCTTTCCACCATTTTCTAGGTGATGTGTTTCCTGCCACTGTACATCAGGAACAACCCAGTTCACCCTTGCCATTTATGCTGATTTCAACGATTGTTGCTTTCTTTGGGATTATATCGGCTTATATTCTTTACAGTAAAGATTCACCAAAAGACGAACCTGAGAATTTCCCGATGGAATTGTTAACCAACAAATATTATATCGACGAAATATATGACGCTGTCATTGTTAAGCCCATAAAAGGTATATCGCAATATGGGCTGTGGAGAATTGTAGATGTGGTTATCATCGACTTCCTGTGTGTGGGTGGCGTTTCACTTTTAACACGTGGTACAGGCGGATTGCTGAGGTATCTTCAAACTGGAATCGTCCAGTCTTACATATTATCAATGGTTATTGGTATTGTGTTGTTCTTAGGATATTATTTATTCGTGAGGTAATTTTTGTTGCTTTCAATTATTATTTTCCTCCCATTACTAGGAGCGGTTCTGGTCGCTATCGCCAAGTTTCTTAACTTGGGAGATTCGGCTCTGAAGGGGATTGCTTTTCTAGCTGCACTCCTCACTTTCGTCATTTCGGTCTCGCTTTATTTCAACTTCGATCTTGCTCCTGAAAACGAGGGAATGAAGTATCATGTCGATATCCAGTGGATTGAAGGATTGGGAATCAATTACCAAATTGGAATCGATGGCATCTCACTTTGGATAGTCTTATTGACGACCTTTCTAACGCCGATTTGTATTTTGGCATCATGGAATTCAGTGGAAAAAAGTATATCAGGGTTTATGATTACGCTTTTGACACTTGAAACTGCCATGGTTGGTGTTTTTTGTGCATTGGATATGTTCCTGTTTTTTGTGTTCTGGGAGTCGATTTTGATACCGATGTATTTCCTCATCGGTATTTGGGGAGGAAGAAGACGTATTTACGCCACAATCAAGTTCGTGCTGTACACGATGGTGGGTAGTGTGTTGATGCTGGTTGGAATTCTGTACCTCTATTTTCAGAATAATAATAGTTTCGATTTATTACAACTTTATGGGCTAACCAGTTCTATTGCTCCAGAAAAGCAAAAATTACTTTTCCTGGCGTTTTTCATTGCTTTTGCCATTAAAGTGCCACTATTTCCTTTCCATACTTGGCTTCCTGACGCGCACGTTGAGGCCCCAACTGCGGGGAGTGTGATTCTTGCTGGAGTTTTGCTGAAAATGGGAACCTATGGCATTGTTCGGTTTTGTTTGCCGTTATTCCCGGCAGGTGTTATTGCTTATACGCCTTTAATTGTAACACTATCCGTAATTGGTATTATTTATGGTGCGTTGGTGGCGATGGTTCAGCCGGATCTAAAAAAGCTGGTTGCTTATTCCAGTGTTAGCCACTTGGGGTTCGTCGTACTGGGACTTTTTGCACTTAACGATCAAAGTGTGCAGGGAGCAATCTTACAAATGGTGAACCATGGCCTCAGTACAGGTGCTTTGTTCTTGATTGTTGGTATGATTTACGAACGACGTCATACGCGGATGATTTCAGATTTTGGAGGGTTATCCAAGTCGATGCCGGTTTTTGCAGTGTTTTTTATGATTGTTACCCTCTCTTCCATCGGATTACCAGGATTGAACGGGTTTGTAGGTGAGTTCATGATCCTGCTCGGCAGTTTCGTTTCAGATAAGTTTTCAAGAATCTATGTGGTGATTGCGACTTCAGGTGTTGTTTTCGTAGCAGTATATATGCTATGGATGTTTCAACGAGTGATGTTTGGTAAACTTGATAATCCAAAGAATCAGGACTTGAAGGATCTGAGCATACGGGAAATAGCTGTGCTGGTTCCTATAATTGTCTTCATCATTTGGATTGGTGTGTATCCTAAACCCTTTTTAAGCAAGATAGAAAAATCAGTTAATAGTATTGTCATTTTGAATACGGAAGATTCATCCAAGAATACAGTGGGTATGGTTGGAACGTCTGTTAACTTTAAGACAATAAATTTAGATTTGCATAGATAAGCACAAGTTTAGATGAAATTATTATCGGATGAGATCTAGAGTTGTTTTTGTTGTTATTGGTATTTTATTAATTTATTCTCCATCCCTTTATTCGGTTGAGGAGGCAAGTGAAGGTCAACCTGCTCAAGATAGCCATGGAGCTGAACACCACGCTTCGGATGATGAACATCATGGTGTTGATGGATCTGCATTGCCGTTATGGATGGTCATTCCCTTTGTTGGAATTCTGCTTTCGATTGCGATTTTCCCACTGGTGGCCGAACACTTCTGGCATCATCACTACGGCAAAGTCTCATTGGTTTGGGCCTTGATTTTCGGTATTCCTTATCTGATTGCCTTTAAAGGGGATGGGTTTTATGATATTTTACATATCTACCTGTTAGACTACATTCCGTTTATTGTTCTGTTGTGGGGGCTGTATGTTGTTTCCGGTGGGATTCTTGTTCGTGGAACACTGCGAGGAACACCAACCGTTAATACTTTAATTTTGCTTCTTGGAACTGCAATTGCTTCTTGGGTTGGTACGACTGGTGCCTCGATGTTGCTGATCCGTCCAATGATTCGTGCCAATGCGTATCGGCAAAACAAAGTGCATCTGATCATCTTCTTCATTTTCCTGGTTAGTAATATCGGTGGATCACTGACGCCGCTCGGCGATCCACCATTATTCCTTGGTTTTCTTCATGGTGTACCTTTCTTCTGGACAATGAACATTCTGCCGCATATGGTATTTGTCAGTGTATTGATACTGATTGTATTTTTCTTATTTGATTCCGTGATGTTTAAACGAGAAGGCGGGTCAGTTCCTGACGATGGGACAAGCGAACCTTTGCGCCTGGATGGAGCCTTCAACCTAATTTTCCTCCTCGGTGTAATGGGTGCAGTTTTGATGAGTGGAATGTGGAAACCCAACAAAGATTTCAATATTTTTGGCGTCCACCTTCCATTGCAGAATCTAGCCCGTGAAGTGATGATCATCGCCTGTGGCCTGTTTTCATTGAGGTTCACCCCTGTCTCTGGTGAGCTTCGCCAAGCAAATAGCTTTACATGGTTTCCTATTGAAGAGGTTGGTAAGCTTTTTGCGGGTATTTTTATAACAATCATTCCTGCCCTGAAGATTCTACAGGCAGGTGCTGACGGGGCTTTCAGCAGTTTGGTAGCCGTGGTTGAGCAACCAGTGCACTATTTTTGGATTACGGGTGGGCTCTCAAGTTTTCTTGATAACGCACCCACCTATCTCACATTTTTTAATATGGGACTTGGTAAACTTCACATGAGTGAAGATATGTTGCCTGAAATCCTTGCTTCAGGTTTTGACCTATCCAAAGATCTCAAGTATCAGACTTTTGTCGATTATCTTACGGCTATATCATGTGGTGCTGTATTCATGGGAGCAAACACCTACATCGGTAATGCCCCCAATTTTATGGTTAAGGCTATTGCCGAGAGTCAGGATGTCCGTATGCCGAGTTTCTTCGGTTACATGCTATGGTCCGGCCTAATTTTAATTCCGATTTTCGTGATTGTTACATTCGTATTTTTCCTCTAGTCTTAGATTGTGAAAGAGTGAAATACAATGGAGTTTATAGATGGAAATAAATTGGCAGCTGTTGATGCCATATCTGGTTATCATCGTAACCTTCATCGTTGTGTTGATATATGATATGATCGACAGCCTGTCGAAATGGGGACTGGCTTGGTTGACAATCCTTGGTTCTTTGGTTGCCTCTGTCGTATCGGTTAACATGCTAACCACTGGATTGGTTTCAACCACCGAGTTCTCCGGCATGATCAGGATTGATCAGTATTCTGTGTTCTTCAACTTGATCTTTTTTGTATCATTGATTTTGGTATCGCTCATTTCCATCAGTTACCTTGGAAGCCAAGACCCGCGTCAGGGACAATATTATTTGCTGATGCTTCTATCGACTTTTGGGATGATGTTGATGGCAGGAGCTAATGATCTTGTCATGGTTTTCTTAGGTTTGGAACTGATGTCATTGCCCCTTTATGTGTTGGCGGGTTATTTCCGAACTAATTCGTACTCAAGCGAAGCTGGAATGAAGTATTTGCTACTGGGAGCGTTCTCCAGTTGCTTTTTTCTATATGGTATCGCCTTGATTTATGGAGGGACTGGAACTACTGAATTAACGGAAATTGCTTCCAGCCAGTTAACCAACAATATGCTGGTTGTTGTAGGCATGTTTTTGCTTATTGTTGGTTTCGGCTTCAAAGTCGGTCTGGTTCCGTTTCATCAGTGGGCACCGGATGTCTATGATGGCGCACCAACATCAGTGGCAGCATTTATCGCCACCGGCCCTAAAGCTGCCGGATTTGCTGCTTTTTTCCGGGTTTTCATTGAATCGTTCAGTGGCTTGGAGAATGAGTGGACCATCGCGATTACTATATTAGCCGTTTTAACAATGACGGTTGGGAATTTGGCTGCCATTGCTCAGCGTAATATCAAGCGTATGCTCGCCTATTCCAGCATCGCTCATGCTGGTTATGTTCTGGTAGCTTTAGCCGCGGGCAGTCAGGATGGAACTTCAAGTGCAATGTTTTATCTATTGGTTTATTGCATCATGAATGTGGGAGCTTTCGGGGCTATTATCCTGGCAAGGACGGATGATGGGGACACTGTTGAAATTGCTGATTACGCTGGACTTGGTTTCCGAAATCCGGTTCTTGCCATATTTATGTCGGTTATGATGTTTTCATTAGCTGGGTTTCCTCCAACGGCGGGTTTTGTCAGTAAGTTTTATGTCTTCCGGTCAGCCGTTGAATCGGGCAAAACTTGGCTGGTGATCATAGCTGCCATCAATACCGCTGTATCCGCCTACTACTATCTGCGTGTTGTGGTGACTCTGTATATGAAAGAACGAAGGGTTGAATTAAAAGTGCTTCCATATCCTGGGCATCTTGTTATCGCTTTGATAGTTGCTACAGCAGGTGTTTTATTAGTTGGGGTATTGCCTTCGCAGATTTTGAACCCGGTACAAGAAGCAATCAAAAGTAGTATGATGCTTTCGGCAATGAGGTGACGGCAAGATGGATGATGCAAGACCACCTAGCAGAAACCAAGAATCAACGGTCAGAGAGAAACATCGCTATTCAATTGGCACACGTCAGTCTGCGCTGGCTAGCGTTGGGGATCTCAGTGCAATTGGGTTGACGCTTGTTCTGGCAATCGTGATAGGGGTTTTTGCGGGAAAGTGGCTTGGCAGTAAGTTTGGTAATCAGGAACTCGGATTGATAATTGGTTTTTTGTTAGGCACGGCTGCAGGGTTTATCCAGATGTACAAGTCCATTTCCCGTTGGAATCAACGTGTTGAACAACAAAAGGAACTTGAACAAAAAAGCAAAATCAATCCAGATTAAAAAATGATCCAACATGCCTAAGCAATCCTCTTTTGAGGTTGACGGTCAGTTTCTCAGACAGGTATACTATCTGACTGTGATTCTGGCGGTAGTTTTGACCGCTTTGTTCGGGATAATTTATGGCTTTCCTACTGCACTCAGTTTTGTGGTCGGGAGCTTTTTAAGTTTAGGTGCGGTCTTAGTACTAGAATTCGTTGTTCGTCTTATGGTCAAGCCTGGGAGTTCCACCAAGACGAAGAGGTGGCTTGGCTTGATTGCGCTGGGAAAATACACGTTTATTTTCGTTGGGTTTTATTTCCTGATGAAGGCCGATTGGCTTAATATTTATTCATTGGCTGTAGGTGTTGGGTTGGTTCAGGTTGTTGTTATCCTCAAAGCAATTAAGCTGATGGTGCTGATTCTGCTAGGCAACAATACAAGCAAAAACAGTTGATGAAAATAAAAAAGGCTCCTTATATATCGCTATTACTTGCTGTTTCCTTTTTTTCTGCAGTTGCAATCCGTCCTGTATCTGCTTCAGAAGATTCGCATCGTACTTGGTTAAAACCCATTTCAGATCTTCCCTTACTCAAAGCGCTTCAATCTAACGTTTGGCACCAACCGGACCTGATCCCCAACACCTATTTCGTCGTACTGATTCTTGTCGTGCTTTTCAGCTTGACAACGCGAAACCTAAAACGCTTACCCGACAGTAAAAGACAAGCATTTCTTGAGCTCTTTACAGCTGGCATAACTAATTTCTTCGGTAACATTCTGGGTGATCATGGCAAAAAATATGTATGGTTTCCTGGCTCATTTTTTGTTTTTATTCTATCTTTGAATTATCTTGGTCTTATTCCTGGCCTTCAATCGCCGACTGCTGATTTAAACACAACCCTTGCTTTGGGCATAACAGCCTTGATTGGTGTTCATATTATTGCAATTAAAGAGAATGGAATCCCTGGTTACTTGAAACATTTTATTGGGGATCCCTGGTGGTTGGGACCGTTGATGTTTCCTTTGCATATCGTGGGTGAATTGGCACGTGCTGGTTCACTGGCAATTCGGCTTTTTGGAAACATTTATGGTGAGGAAATGGTCATTTTTCAACTGACATTGTTAGGCCTTGGAATTTGGTTTCCAGTTCAATTTCCGATGTTGTTTTTTGGATTGTTTGGTGGTTTTCTACAGGCCTTCGTTTTTTCGATTTTGACGTCAATCTACATTGTTACGTTTTTAGAGCACGGTGATGATCACGGTGCCGAAGCACATCACTAAGTTGTGGTTGTGTCAATATTTTTACTGTTTTAAACATAATTTTCTAGGAGGGAATATTTATGATTTATCTTGCGGTTTTGGCTTTTGGTGTTACGCTTGGTTTGCCGATTGCTGTGACGTTTGCTTCGACTGCACAAGGGAAAGCAACGAGCACTGCCCTTGAGGGAATCGCTCGGCAGCCGGAAGCAACTGGGCAAATTCAAACAGCTATGATTATTGGTTTGGCACTGATTGAATCACTAGTCATATACTCGTTATTGATGTTCTTTTTGTTGATGGGGAAACTCCCGAGTAACATGAGTGAGGTGGAAACGCTGATTAAGGCTGAGGCCTCAGCGCAAACACACGAAACACACGAGAATTAGGTAACAAAACTAGAATCCAGAAAATTAAGGGGCGTGTAATATACGTTCGTTATTGCATATGAGGATATATTTGAGTTTAACATCTGTTCTATGCATAGCGGTTATGGTGCTTACGCCAGTCATGGCGCTTACCGCAGATGAAGTCGAAACGGATCATGGCAGTCCAGATCATACCGATGGTGGGCTTTTGGAAGCAATGGGATTGAAACCGAAGCTAATTTTTATTCAGGTGTTAGGTTTTCTCATTGTTTTGTTGGTTCTTAACAAATTTGTTTTCGGCAAAGTTGGCGGCATACTTACTGATCGACAGAATGAAATTGTTTCGCGGATGAACAAACTTGAAAGTGATCAGGCTGAACTTGATCGTTTAACGACCGAAACAACGCAACGACTTAATCAGATCGAAGCCGAAGCACAACAAAAAATTCGATCTGCTATAGATCAAGGTAATGAAGAGCGTCAGCAGATACTTGAAACCGCTCGGCAAGATGCTGCCAACAAAATCGACCAAGCCCGTGTTGAAATCCAGCGTGAGAAAGAAGAAGCAATTCTAGAACTGCGTGGCATTGTGTCTGAGATTGCTATTGATGCTGCCAGCAAAATTATTGATCAACAACTAGATGCTGAAGCACATCGGCATATTGTGGATGAGTACATTGGTCAACTTCCATAGGATAATGTAAGTTAGGTAGATCAGTATCAAATTCACGTAGTCATAGGGAACTAAATGCGGGATATTCGGGTAGCCAAACGTTACGCCGATGCTATTTATAGCGCAGCAGCTGAAGTAGGTGTTTTAGATAATGTAATTGAGGATGTAATCAGTCTGCTGGATTTAATTAGGGACTCCGATGGCTTCGATGCTTTCCTGCACGATCTATTGATCGCACCTGAAACCAAACAGTCAATTCTGCAAGAATTATTAGGTGATCACCTTGACCCGCTTCTGCTAAATTCCTTGTTCCTTCTGGTATTGAAGCATCGTGAACGGTCAACTGAAGATATCTTATCAGCATTCCTACAACTTGTGGATGAACAAGCTGGGAGGTTGGTTGCAGATGTTACTTCTGCAATTGAGTTAACGGATAAACAGCAAGATGCATTGGTTGAGAAACTTAATGGTTATTCAGGGAAACAGGTTAGATTGAATATGCAAATTGATTCATCAATCAAAGGGGGTTTTATCGCTAAGTTGGAGGACACTGTTTTTGATGGAAGTGTAGCAACACAATTGCAACGGCTGAAAAAACAGCTGGCTAGAGGATAAGAAACTTTATGGCAAAAGATGTCAGACCTGATGAGATCTCAAGTATCCTGAAGCAACAACTTTTACAATACAGTCGTGATGTAGACGTTTATGACATGGGAACGGTACTGCAAGTTGGAGATGGAATTGCGAGAGTACATGGATTAGCAAATGCTATGGCGGGTGAGCGTATAGAATTCCCGAATGATGTGTTTGGTATGGTTTTCAATCTGGAAGAGGATAACGTTGGTTGTGTCCTTTTTGGGGAAGACAAGCTTATTCATGAAGGAGATACTGTCAAGCGAACCAATTCTCTTTTAGAAGTTCCTGTTGGAGACGAGATGCTTGGACGTGTTGTCAACGCACTTGGTGAGCCCCTTGATGGAAAAGGCCCAATTGAGACTTCCCAAACTCTCCCCGTTGAACGAAAAGGTTTGGGAATTGTTCAGCGGCAACCTGTGTCTGAACCTTTGTTTACTGGTATAAAAGCAATCGACAGTATGATACCGGTTGGGCGAGGACAGCGGGAGTTAATTATCGGTGACCGGCAGACGGGGAAAACTGCGATTGCCATTGACACCATTATCAACCAGAAGGATTCCGGGGTAAAGTGTATTTATGTTGCTGTGGGCCAGAAAGGATCAACGGTTGCCCAGATTGTTAACACTCTTGAAGATCATGGCGCTTTGGAATATACGATTGTTGTTTCCGCGACAGCAAGTGATGCCTCACCACTTCAATATCTTGCACCTTATACAGGGACGTCAATGGGGGAATATTTCCGTGACCAAAGTGGACACGCATTAATAATCTACGATGATCTGACCAAGCACGCTTGGGCTTATCGGCAAATGTCGTTGTTGTTACGTCGGCCGCCGGGTCGTGAAGCTTATCCGGGTGATGTTTTCTATCTGCATTCTCGCTTACTTGAGAGAGCGGCGAAGTTAAGTGATAAGTTGGGTGCGGGATCGTTGACAGCGCTTCCGATTATTGAAATTCACGAAGGTGATTTAACAACCTACATACCGACGAATGTTATTTCAATTACGGATGGTCAAATATACCTGACGGCAGATCTGTTTAATGCTGGAATCCGTCCTGCAATTAATGCTGGTGTTTCCGTTTCACGTGTGGGAGGAGATGCGCAGATAAAAGCGATGAAAGCAGATGAAGTGGCTAAAACTATGCGGCTGGATTTAGCACGTTACCGTGATGTGGCGGCGTTTGCCCAATTCGGTTCCGACCTTGATGCCTCAACGCAACAACAACTTCGTCGTGGAGATCGCTTAGTTGAGCTATTAAAGCAGCCACAATACGAACCAATGTCAGTGGAAAGGCAGATTGCATCGATTTTCTGTGGCTCCAACGGGTACCTAGATGATCTGGATCTACATGATCTGGCACGGTTCGAATCAGAATTCTTGATCTACATGGATCAGAATCATAACGATATATTGGAAGAGATTGCTGAAACTGGTGATTTGAGCGATGAGTTGGTTGAACGATTACACACAGCCGCAAAAAATTTCAGAAATATCTTTGAGCCAACTGAGTCCAACGCGTAAACTGGAAATTAATGGCTACACTTCGGGAAATTAGACGTCGGATTGCTAGTGTTACCAAAATTTCGCAGGTAACCGATGCGATGCGAATGGTTGCTACCGCCAAACTTCGGCGGGCGCAGGAAGCTATTGAGGCAAATAGACCGTATGCGGAGAAGTTTGATCTGTTGCTTGGCCATTTACTTGCCCAGATAGATATAGATGAAGTGCCTCATCTGTTTCTTGTTCCCCATGAAATGAAATCTGTTTGTTTGGTTGCTGTTTCCAGCGACCGAGGGCTTTGTGGAGGTTTTAACGCCAACATTGTCAAAGCCTCGAACAAACGAATTGGTTTCTACACAAATCAGGGGTTTGACGTCAGCTTAATTTGTGTCGGTCGTCGAGTAGCCGATTCTTTTAGAAAGCGTGAACATAGGGTAATTGCTGAATATTCGAATGCATTTCAGACTTTACGTTTTGAGACAGCTATTGATATTGTTAGCAAGTTTGATGAGCTTTATCTTGAAAAACAAATTGATAAAGTTGAGGTGATTTATAACAATTTTAGATCTGCAATAACACAAAATGTGTTAGTTGAGCAGTTGTTGCCGCTCACCCCTAATCCTCCCACTGGTGACGACCTGTTTTGGGATTACCTTTACGAACCTACGCAGTCCGAGATTTTTGAACGGGTTTTGTCGAAACATCTAAACATTCAAACTTGGAAGGTTTTACTGGATTCTCATGCTGCGGAACACGCAGCACGGATGACTGCAATGGAAAACGCTACGAGTAATGCAAAAGAGATTATTGATGAGCTTATACTGCAACGTAACCGCGCGCGCCAAGCCATAATTACAAAAGAAATCTCCGAAATCGTGGGTGGAGCAGAAGCACTAGGTTAATTTGAAAGGATAGATTATGAATCAGGGGAAAGTTTTAGAGGTTGTTGGTGCACGAGTAGATTTAGATTTTTCAGGTAGCGAATTGCCAGACATCTTAAACGCCGTTGAGGTTGAACGTGCGGATGGGTCAAAACTGGTTCTCGAAATACAACAACATTTGGGGGAAAATCGTCTGCGTTGTATATCGATGGATACAACAGATGGTCTCGTTCGAGGAGCGGTGGCTACTAATACAGGTCAACCCATTACAGTTCCTGTTGGTGAAGGATCTCTGGGACGCGTTATGAATGTGATAGGTGATCCTATTGATGAGGCAGGACCAATTGAGACTGAAAAGCGCTATTCGATTCATCAGCATCCGCCAGAGCACACAAAACTAAGTACTGTTGCAGAAATGCTGGAGACAGGAATCAAGGTTATTGATCTGATTCAACCGGTGGCCAAAGGCGGGAAAGTTGGTTTATTTGGTGGTGCGGGAGTTGGCAAGACGGTTCTAATTGCTGAGTTGATTAACAACATTGCAACGCAGCATGGTGGTTATTCCGTTTTTTGTGGTGTGGGGGAGAGAACCCGCGAGGGAAATGGGTTTTGGCTTGAATTGGATGAGTACGGTGTTCTCGATAAGACGGCGCTTGTTTTTGGACAAATGAACGAACCGCCTGGAGCACGTTTGAGAGTTGGGCTGGCCGGGCTGGCTATTGCAGAGTATTTTCGTGATGAACAAAATCAAGACGTGTTGATATTTATTGATAATGTCTTTCGTTTTACCATGGCAGGAGCTGAGGTGTCTGCTTTGATGGGTCGGATGCCTTCGGCTGTCGGTTATCAGCCGACGCTCGCTACCGAGATGGGGGAAATGCAAGAGCGTATTACTTCAACTGAGGACGGATCTATCACCTCGTTCCAAGCTGTTTACGTTCCCGCTGATGATTATACGGATCCGGCTGTGATTACTGTGTTCGGTCATCTGGACGCGGCTACCCGATTAGAGAGATCTATCGTTGAAAAAGGGCGCTATCCTGCAGTTGATCCACTGACATCAACTTCGAGAATTCTTGATCCTGCAATTATCGGTGAAGAGCATTACCAAACTGCTCGTGCTGTTCAGGTGACGCTTCAGGAATATGAGGATCTCAAAGATATTATCGCCATTCTCGGTGTAGACGAATTGACGGATGAGCAGAAAATTGTTGTTTCGCGTGCGAGAAAAATCGAAATGTTTCTATCACAGCCAATGTTTGTTGCTGCACGATTTACCAACACGCCAGGTAAGTATGTAAAAATTGAGGACACGATTAAAGGATGTCGAATGATTCTTGACGGGGAATGCGATGATTTGTCTGAGCAATCTTTATACATGGTTGGTCCGATAGAAGAGGCATTTGAAAAGGATGAAAAATCGGAGCAAGCAGCTTAGTATCTTATGTTAGATCGACAATTTAGTGTTGAAATACGAACCCCCGAAAAACTAGTCTATCAGGGAGAAGTTAAGAGCATCCATGCCTCAGGTACGAATGGGGCTTTTCAGGTTCTAACCGGTCATATTCCTTTTTTGACAACGATTGAATCTGGGGAGCTGATTGTAGAAGACCATCATGGGATTCGTTCAATGGTGACTAGTAGTGGGGTTTTCGAAGTCTTGCGAGATGGCGTTACTGTACTTGTTGAATCAGCTGAATGGTCTAATGAAATTGATACTCAGCGGGCCGAAGAAGCTTTACAGCGTGCGAGAGAGCAGTTAGCCTCCCAACTTCCTGACATGGACTATATTTTCGTAGAGCTTGCTTTAGCCCGTGCTGTTGCTCGTTTGAAAGTTGCAAAGTCTTCTCGGTAACGTCTAGTTAATTTATTAAAAGGGGAGGATAGCTGAGAGAATTCTTTCAGTTGTTTTCCCCCTTTAACGTCAAAGTGTTCAGATTGGATCTGAAAAAAATAACCCACCAGCTTCAGGCCAAAGATGCAACGCTTTGGTCTGAAGATCCTGATGTACAGACAAAGATTCGCAATCGGCTTGGTTGGTTAGATTGTGTCGACCGGATGCAGACCTTTCTACCTGAGATTGAAGATTTTGTTGCGTCTGTCAGATCAGATTTTGATCGCATTATTTTGCTAGGTATGGGTGGCAGTGGCCTTGCCTCTGAGGTATTTGCAGCCACCTTTGGCTCGGCGACAGGTTATCCGGACTTAACAGTAGTTGCTACAACGGATCCTGCTACGATTCTGAAGATTGACCGGGAATTCGATTTAGCGAAAACACTCTTTATTGTTTCAACTAAGTCGGGAAATACAATTGAAACTCTTTGTCTTTTCCAATATTTCTATCAACGGTTGGATAAGAAAGGTGATCATTTTATTGCAATTACCGATCCGGCTTCAAACTTGGAAAAAATCGCAGATGAATGTTGTTTCCGGCAGACGTTTCTAAATCCAGTTGATATTGGGGGGCGGTATTCTGCCCTGTCTTATTTTGGACTTGTACCTGCTGGATTGATTGGCGTTGACTTGCATCAATTATGGAATCATGCGAAGCAGGTTGATATCGATGGATCAGTGGAATTTGGAGTACAGCTTGCAGCGTATGCTCTTGCAGGTCGTGATAAACTGACTCTTCTCGTGTCACCCAAGCTGTCTGCATTTGGATACTGGATTGAACAGTTGATCGCTGAAAGTACCGGTAAGCAAGGTAAAGGGATTGTGCCGATTGAAGGAGAAAGAATTGCCGACCCTTCGTATTATGAGCAAGATAGGGTTTTTGTGTATATCCGTTTCAATGATGAATTGGATGATCAAATCAGAAATATTGAAAGATCCGGCTTACCAGTTATCCAAATTGAATTTAATGAGATCTATTATCTGGGTCGTGAATTCTTCCGTTGGGAGATTGCAATAGCAATATCTGGAGCTATAATGCAACTCAATCCGTTTGATGAACCAAATGTTACTGAGAGCAAACGCATGACTGGGGAGCTCCTTGCCGCTTTTCCTGAAGGTGGTAAATTACCTGAAGAAACACTTGCATTTGAAATAGAACAGATTAAAATTTATATTAATTCTTCTTGGTCAGAATCAGCAACAGGTTCAATTAGCGAATGGGTTGAACAATTTCTAGGTCAGGCGCGACTTGGGATTGATTACATTGTGGTACTTGCCTATATCCCAGAGGATAAAGAGACACTTCAGTCTGTTCAAATGGCCATTCGCGATCGTTTCAAAATTGCCACAACTATCGGTTACGGCCCACGTTATCTGCACTCAACTGGTCAACTTCATAAAGGTGGATTTAACAATGGGGTCTTTTTGCTGATCACAGTTGATGATTTGGAGGACGTAGAGATTCCACGCGTGTCTTATAGCTTTAGCAAACTGAAAATGGCGCAGGCATTTGGAGACTTACGAGCGTTGTGTCGTAAAGATCGACGTATTGCTAGAGTCCACATTTCTGGCGATTTAAGTCAAGGGTTAGAAAAATTAAAGGAGATGATTGCACCATGAAAAAAGGAATTTGTATAGGAACTTTACCGGGCGGTTCGATTGAAGACCGGTTTAAACTGGGAAAGGACGCTGGGTTTGATGGTATTGAAATCGGCACGCTTGAAAATGATGGTGATCGGCAGAACTGTAAGATGCTTGCGAATCAGGCTGGTATAGATTTGTTTAGCGTTATGAACGCTAAACACTGGAGTTTGCCGCTCTCTCACCCCGATCCGGAAGTTCGTGCCGATTCGGTTCAAGGTGTGATTGATTCTCTTGACACAGCAACTGTCATTGGTGCTAGTACGGTCTTACTCGTTCCCGCAGTTGTGAATCCTGAAATATCATACGAGGATGCTTATAGCAGATCTCAGGAAGAAATTAAAAGTTTGATATCTGTTTCTAAAGAGAAAAATGTAAAGATCTCGATTGAGAATGTGTGGAACAAGTTCTTGCTGAGCCCCATTGAGTTCGTCAACTACATCGACGAATTTGAAAGCGACTGTATCGGTGCCTACTTCGATGTTGGTAATATTTTGCTATATGGTTATCCACAACATTGGATCCGTTCAATTGGTGGTCGAATGGATAAGGTTCACATCAAAGGGTTTAATGCCAACGGGTTTCGTTGGACGGGATTAATTGAAGATTGTTCAATCGACTGGAATGCAGTTATGACAGCGCTTTCTGATATCGGTTACGATGAGTACATTACCGCTGAATTGGGCGTAGATCAAAATGATCCCATCGGAGGCACGCATAAAATTAGTCAAGATATGGATCGGATTATCGCTGGAGAAGTTTAGCAAAATGATGATGAAGTCGCGTTTGCAGGAGATACTTGGTGGGTTTGGTGATAGCAAAATTTTGGTTATTGGTGACTTCTATCTAGATGCGTATTGGATAATCGATAAAACGCGTTCGACCCTTTCGCTTGAAACGCCTTGGCACACTTCACCTGTTGTGGATCAACGCTATAGTCCCGGAGCGGCGGGTACAGTTACCAACAACTTGAATGCGTTGGGAGTTGGTTCAGTCTATGTGGTTGGTGTAATCAGTGAAGATGGTTTCGGTACAACACTAGTTAACCAGCTCAATAAAAATGGTTGCATCACTGACTTTATGATTAGTTCCTCTGACCGGGTTACCCCAACTTACCTGAAACCGATCCATCGCGGCTATGAAAATGTAGCGGTTGAATCCTCTCGTTTTGACATTGAGAATCTAGTGCCATCATCACGTAATCTGGAAGACCAAGTGATTGAAAACTTAAACGCGTGTGTTCCTCTGGTTGATGGTATAATTGTAGGAGATCAAATGCCTTACGATAATTTAGGAGTAATCACTGACCGGGTTCGTGAGGAGATTTGTCGTCTTGCTATTGAACTTCCTGAGAAAATCTTCTATGCTGATTCACGAACGCGGATTGGTCGGTACAAGAACCTCGTTATTAAACCGAATCGGTTTGAAGCAAAACGAGCGATTGAACCGGAATGGGCTGGCGAGGACGTGAACATCGACGAAGTTAAAGAAATTGGCAAAACTTTACTGTCGCATACTGGTCAGTCACTTTTTATCACTGTTGGGTGTAGCGGTATCGTGGTGTTCGACGGCGATGAAATCAGCCACGTGCCTGGCATCCCCGTTGAAGGTCAAGTTGACCCTGTTGGCGCAGGTGATAGTGTCTCAGCTGGATTGGTGACATCGCTCTGCTGTGGTGGAAGTTACATCGAAGCTGCAATTATTGGGAATCTTGTGGCTTCAATCACTGTCACCAAGATTGGTACAACTGGTACCGCCTCGCCTGACGAGGTAATTAATAGATTCCTGTCATTGTAAAGAATGGATCTTTTAACTGCAATTCATCAGCGACGGAGTCATCGTGGTGATTTTGAGAGTAAACCAATTTGTCAAAAGCATCTTGATCAGCTGATAGAAGCTGCTCGATGGGCACCTTCACCATTTAATGTTCAGCCTTGGAAATTGTTGATTATACTTGATGTGGAAAGCAAGAATACCATTGCGGATCTAACACAATCGGCAATAACCGAACAGCTTAAGGATGCACGTTTTCTTGATGACAATAGCCGTTGGGTCCGATTGTCTGATGAGGAATGGATGGACAAGAAAGACGGTATTTTACTCTCCGATCATCTGAAATTGCCTCCACCTTTTGAACGAAATCTAACCAGAGCAAAACCGATACTAAAAAACGCAGGGCTTCTTAGTTTTTTAGGTCATATGAAAGCAGGTAGAATACCTGCAAAAGAGATTTCAGACCAGATTAGAAATTCGCCGATTCTGATTCTAATTGTAATGGACTATCAGCGTCGACCGCCGGGTGATGGCAGTCAACGTTGGATGTGGCTTGGAATGGGAGCCATGATCCAGAACCTCCTGCTTACAGCAGCAGCATTAGAAATTGGCGTTCAGTTTGTCAGTGCTCCAATTGAGCGTGCCGAGGATCGAAAGACACTAGGCGAAGTTTTTAATATGCCACCGTCCTGCGAAATTATATCTCTTCTCAGAGTCGGGTATGCTAAGCAGATTAATCAGAAATCTGTCCGGTTAGATCCCTCCGAATTTGTTTGTTACGAAAGTTTCTGAAAATGACATGAATCCAGGAAAAGTTTATCTCGTTGGCGCGGGGCCAGGTGACCCGAAACTTATTACGTTGAGAGGTATTGAGTGCCTCCAAATAGCGAATGTCGTCATCTATGATTCTCTCGTCAACCAGATTTTACTGGATTTTTACGCACCGACAGCCGAAAAGATCTACGGCGGCAAAATGAAAGGGGAGCAGGAAAGACGCCAGGCTGAGATTAATCGTCAAATGGTTGATTACACTAGAGCGGGCAAGACGGTTGTTCGGCTTAAAGGTGGAGATCCCTTTGTTTTTGGTCGTGGCGGTGATGAGGCGTTAGTGTTGGCTGAAGCAGGAATTGATTTTGAGATTGTCCCCGGCGTGACTTCGGCTACTGCTGTGCCTGCTTATGCGGGTATTCCAGTGACAATGCGAGATTATGCTTCATCCTTTGCCGTGGTAACAGGCCATTCCGCAGCATTAGATTCTACTTCGCCAATTGGTTGGGAAAAGATTGCGACCGGAATCGATACCATTGTAATTCTAATGGGAGTTGGTCATCTGGATGAAATCACCCGGAGGCTAATTGAGAATGGTAGATCCCCGCAAACGCCAACTGTCCTAGTGCAATATGGAACAACACCGGAACAGAAAACGATTGAAGGCACATTAGCTGATATTACACAGAAAGCTGAAGAAGCTAATTTTCAATCGCCTGCCGTGATTGTTGTGGGGGAAGTTAACCGTTTGCGCAAACATCTGAAGTGGTTTGAGCAAAAGCCACTTTTTGGCCGAAAAATTCTCGTGACACGGGCTCGCGCGCAATCAGCTAATTTTGTTAGTAAACTTGTGTCCCAAGGGGCGATGGTGTTATCATCTCCAATGATAGAAATAGTTCCAATTGATCAGAATTTAGCACTTGATCAATCGATAGATGGCCTTTCTGATTATGACTGGGTTGTTTTCACCAGTACAAATTCGGTCAATATTTTTCACCGTAGGTTGTGTGAGAGAGGAAAAGATTCACGTTCATTTGGTCCTGTGAAGATCTGTGCTGTTGGGGATAAAACGACACAGGCACTGCAGCAGATTGGTATCTTGCCGGACTTTGTACCTTCCGAATCTTTGGGATCCGTAATCGCAGAGGAGATGAAAGATGTTGCTCACCAAAGAATTCTGATACCTCGCTCACGAATTGGTCGTCCAGAATTGTCAGATAGCTTGCGTGAGCGACAAGCGATAGTGGATGATATGCCGATTTATGATACTGTCAAAGTACAGGGCGAAGAACAGAACGAAATGTTAGAAAAGCTGAAAAACGGTGATATTGACATGGTAACTTTTACCAGTTCCTCTACGGCTGAGAATTTTTTAAACATGCTAGATGAACCACAGTCATTAATGAAAAACGTCCGAATTGCAGTTATCGGTCAATCAACGGCTAGAACTGTTATGATGCATGGTTTAAAGTATGACATTATTGCAGACCAACCATTGATTGAGAATCTTGTTGATAATATTGTTGAATTTTATCGCGTTAATAATTAAGTGGTTGGGGAAACTTAAAATGAGTCGTAGTAGAATTAAAATTTTCATTGCCAGTGGCATTCTCGCTTCTTCATTGATATTGTTGGTCTTTGTCGGTGTGAAAAATACCAGTCTACAGCATTTTAAGCCTGAACAACTAGTAATCCGGGCTCAGGAAGTTCATCAAAAGGGAGTTCAAATAGACGGGTTTATCGCGGAAAAATCAACACGTTGGGATCCCGGTAATTTTCAACTGTCCTTTATTATCCGTGATGCGGCAGATACTGCACGTGTCAATGTCGTTTCGGTTGATAGGCTCAAGCCTGACAATTTTAAAGATGGTGGAAATGTTTTTGTTGAAGGACGATACAATGCGGATCAAAATCTGATTACCGCCTCAAAGATTCAGACAAAATGTGCTTCGAAGTATCAGCAGGCGGAAAGCGCATTGGCAACTCAGGAAGTGTACCAAACAGAGACGAAGGTTACGCAACAGAACTAAATTTACTCAGGAATAACGGATTATGGCATCAGAGATTGGTCAGGCTGCAATTTGGCTTGCCGTTTTTTCAACCCTATGGGCAATTGGGATGCTTTCCATTGGATTGCGCAATAGGAATAATAACGCAATTATCAGTGGGAGAAACGGTGTCGTTGCAACTTTTGGGTTAATTAGCATAGCCGTGGCTGGATTGATTTATGGGTTTCTCACAGATGATTTTTCTATACGTTATGTTGCGGAGGGCTCGAGTTTTTATCAGCCGGTACTATACAAAATTGCTGCCCTGTGGGGGAAAATGTCTGGATCACTGCTGTTTTGGTTGTGGCTGATTGCACTTTTCGGCACAGTTTTTGTTTGGCAGAATCGTCGTGCGACAGACCGTCTTACTGACCATGCCCTAATTCCTATCTCCATAGTTATGCTTTTCTTCATTATCCTTGTTTCAGGCTTAATTAGAGGTGTTTATAATCCCCTTTCTAGATTTCCAAACGGAGGTGTTATACCCGATGGTGCAGGGATGAATCCCTTACTCCAGACGCCAAGTATGGCCTTCCATCCTCCAATACTTTACATCGGGTTTGTCAGTTTAACGATACCTTTTGCGTTCGCGATTGGAGCATTAATGTCTGGTAGGATTGATAATGATTGGATCATTAGATCTCGAAGATGGACACTTTTCTCCTGGTTGGCATTAACAGTCGGAATTACACTTGGCGGAAACTGGGCATACCGTGAGCTGGGCTGGGGAGGCTATTGGGCTTGGGATCCGGTAGAGAACGCATCACTTATGCCGTGGCTTCTATGTAGTGCTTATTTGCATTCAGTTATGATCCAAGAAAAGCGAAACATGCTTAAAGTTTGGAATATAATCCTTATGGTTCTTGCCTTTGAATTCACAATTCTTGGTACATTTATTACTCGAAGCGGGATTATCACCTCAGTCCATGCCTTTGCTGAAGGGGATATCGGAATATATTTCATGAGTTTCATCCTCCTATCCATATTTACTATCGTTGGTTTAATTGTTTTCCGTTGGGAAGAATTGAAAAGCCTGAATTGCCTTGAGTCCTTTTTATCTAAGGAAAGCGCCTTTGTTTTGAATAATTGGTTGTTTGTTGCTCTAACGTTAATAGTCCTGTGGGGAACGCTTTGGCCGATAATCTCTGAGGCAATGACAGGCCAGAAGACTGCAGTACCGGAAGAGTTTTTCAATAAAACAGTCATTATTCCAGGATTAATGCTTTTGTTTCTAACGGGAGTGGGGCCAATTATCTCTTGGAGAAAACTGACCTTAAGTAACCTTAAGCACGTGTTCTCCAAGCCAATTATATCGGCCTTGATCTTGCTAATTCCTACGGTTATTTATTTGTTTCTGAATGGTAAAACCCTTGTAGAAACTCGATCTATCTACACTATACTCTGCATGTTTTGTGCCGTTTTTGTTTTGGTAGCCATTGCTGATGAATTCTATCGTGGAGGCAAGTTAAGGTCAAAGCGCCACGAAATCGGTTTCCTTAGTGGATTAATTAGGCTGATCAAACGAAATAAGAGGCGTTATGGAGGATACATCGTTCATGTTGGTATTGTTATTGTTTACATTGGTATTATGGGATCAAAAGGTTACTTCCTGCTTGAATCGAAAAGCGTAACTAATGGACAATCAATCGAGATCGGAAAATATCAATTAACTCTTAACAATGGTTTTCAAGAGAAGTTTCCAAACTTTGTACTGGCTGGTGCGTATTTTGATGTGAAGAAAAACGGAAAACACATTAAAACAGTGCAACCTGCTCGTGGTTTTTATTTTCAGGCGGGACAGGGGGAGCAAGATACGATTGAGTCGGCAATTACCCATTTTGGTTTAGATGATCTCTACATTGCTCTGGGGCCACTGCCGCAAAATGCCGCTGAATATGTATCCAGAGGAGAACCAGTTTCAGTTCAGGTATACCATAATCCGTTGATTAGTCTGGTGTGGATTGGTGTTGCTATCATGTTTGCTGGGGGGTGTGTGGCGATGTTAGAAAAGAACTATAAAGACAGCGAAAAGCTGATAGATGCATAGATTCAGGGACCTCCTCAGTCTAGTGTTAGCATGCGGATTATCTATACCACCAATTTATGCTGATGAACGGACGCTTGAAGATCCAGTGATTGAATTGTCGGAAAGTGTCTACTGTCCTTGTGGCTGTGTTCGTGAAACAATTCGGGCATGTGTTTGTGGGACGGCACAAGGTATAACGCAGGAGTTCCAAAATCGACTGCGAAATGAAGAAACTATTGAGGAAATTCGAGAAGATTATCTAGGAAAATATGGAACACAATTCAATGCCGTAATGCTGGCAGAAGGATTCAACATAGTTGCTTATGTAATCCCATTCTTTATTTTGGTTGTCGGACTTGGTATTGTGGCCATTGTAATCACTCGTTTAAAACAAGGAATCAGAGAGCCTGCCAAGACTACCTCGGCCAAAATAGATCGGGCCCAATTTGATTACCAGCAAATTGAAGATGAGGTTGAACGCTACAAACGGGATTGATGAAAGTTTAACTAATAAACAGCGGCTATTGCTAGATCTTGCTCGTTGGTTGCTGATTGTTTTTTGTTGCCTTGCTGTTGGTATTCTGCTTGGTGTTACTTCTGAATCTCCTTTAATGGTGCTGGTTGTCTTAACGGTAATCGGTGTTTTTGTTTTTCTGTGCATGGACCTCGCATTCTATGCGATTATGCTGTTCCTACCGTTTTCCTTCCGATATATTATTCCCGGTAGAGGTTTTGAAGTTCAAACTCCATCTGAGCCCCTTTTGGGAATGCTTGTTGTAGTGTTTCTGGTTCAGAGGATTTTTGAGCGTACTACTTTCAAAACTAGTGCGAGTGACGATAAAAAATTTCCATTTGCTCTGCCTATAACCATATTTATCATCGTCACTATTCTGTCAGCGATCAATTCACCTGAAACTTTGGGATCAATCAAGGGCGCAATTCGAGCAAATGTCTATGTCATGTCAAGTTTCCTAACATTCCTGTTGATCCGATCCCGCCAAAGTCTTCAATGGTTGTTCTGGTCTATCTTTTCGTCAGCCGCTGTAGCAGTAATCTGGACAGTTATCATTTTAATTTACAACATTGATCTATGGCAGTGGACTAGTGCTTATCGTGGATCCCCGTTTACTAACTATTCAGTCTTTGGCGGTTACACAGCTATCTTTTTGTTGATTGTCTTAAGTCGTTTGTTACTCGATCGAACGTCGTATGATAGAGTGTTTTGGTCGGTGCTGTTGGTGATATTTACCGCTGGTATTCTCCTATGCTTTTCACGCGGTGTTTGGTTATCTTTAATTATTGCAGTTGGATTTTTGTTGGTTAATTTGTCGCAAGCCGAACATCACAAAAAAATATTGATTATTGGTAGTGGTTCTGTTTTTCTTCTCACTTTATTATTGTTACCAAGTGCCTCTGACTTAATTACAGAAAGAGTTTCAACTTTGTTTGATCCTCAGTTTGCATCGAATCGGTCGCGGCTCCTCCGCTGGGCACAGGCATTGTTGATGTTTACAGAACATCCAATTATTGGTAACGGATATGGTGCTTTTGCCATGCTTTATCAGGAGGATGTTGCCTTGACTGGTGAATACGTTGCTCAATTCCAACTTGGCGTGCACAGCGAATATATGCAGATTCTAGCGGAACAGGGCAGTCTTGGTCTTATTGCATGGTTCTGGGTGATCCTAGCTTTCTTTCGATTCGGTGTACGGGCATTACGCCGTATCAGGGACACTTTTTTTCGTTCTTTGGTTTTAGGTATTATGGCGGCCGAACTGTCACTCCTAGTTCATTTTTTGGTTAATAACCTGTTAAACGGAGATGCTATTGGTATTCCGTTTTGGGTGCTCTATGGCTTGCTTCCTGCTGTCGTTGGAATAGCGGAGCGTGAAGTTAAAGCGACTTGACATGCTGACATCTTATGTTAAGATGGGAAATTGAATGTTTGGTCGTAAAACGAATAATGCCAGAATACAGGTTTTGGTGTTCTTATTTATGATTCCATGTCCGTTTGCGAGTATTAACGGAAACCGAAATCTAGTAGGAAATGTTAGGCAATATCATGACATTTTCTCCTTATAGAAAACCATATGCAATTTGTGAAGGATCAAATGTAAGATATTGGATGTTATATGTCCAGCTTTGCGCCGAGAAATGCTATCTCGGTTTTTTTTATGACAGTTTAATGGAAGGAGCGTAATTATGGTGAAAGATAGTGATATTCGTATTTTAGATGCGGAATATAATTTAGAGAAATATGATTATCGAACACCATTAAAGTTTGGTGGTGTCCCAACAGATCATTGTGTGATATTCAATGTGAAAATCCAAGTCCGGACGCGTGACGGTGGGGAAGCCGAAGGATTTGGCTCGATGCCACTTGGCAATGTATGGGCATTTCCTCCCAAGTACGTACCGTTTGATCAAAGTCTGGAAGCCATGAAAACAATCGCCAAGAGATCTGTTAAGTTAACAGGTCAATGCGACTTTGTCGGACATCCGGTTGATATATCGGAGATCTTAGAGGTCGAGTTTCTGAAAATCGCAGAAGAGGTTTCAAAAGAAATGGGTTTGGGTTTTCCTGTACCGAAGCTTTGTACGGCGGTAACAACAAGCCCTATAGATGCAGCCATCCACGATGGCTTTGGTAAAGCGAACGGTATCAACAGTTATCATGGGCTTTCCCTAGATTATATGAATTGGGATCTCTCTCACTATCTCAATGACAGGTTCAGCGGAAAGTATCTCGATCAATACGTGCTGGAAACACCGCAACCCAGAATACCACTCTATCATCTGGTCGGGGCTCTTGATCCATTGACCGACACAGATATTCCAAATCGGCTTAACGACGGCTTGCCGGAAACGTTACCAGAGTGGATTGTTTCAGACGGATTAACCCATCTCAAAATAAAGTTAAATGGGTCAAATCTAGATTGGGACGTAGATCGGGTGCTTTCTATCGAAAAGGTAGCAGCAGAAACACAGGCGAATCGCGGAATAGATCAATGGTTCTATTCGGCCGATTTTAATGAAACCTGCCAGAATGTCGAGTACCTACTAGAGTTTTTAGCCAAGATTGAAGAGGGAGAAGGAAATGCTTTTAATCGATTGGCTTATATTGAGCAACCGACAGATCGCGATTTGAAAGCACATCCAGAGAACAAAATGCATCAAGCTGCCAAAATCAAGCCCGTGGTAATTGATGAATCTTTGACTGACTTTGAGACATTCTTGTTGGCCCGTGATCAAGGCTATTCCGGTGTTGCATTAAAGGCATGCAAAGGTCAGTCGCAAGCGTTATTGATGGGAGCTGCTGCACAGGAGTATGGTATGTTCCTCGCGGTTCAGGACTTGACTTGTCCGGGATCATCATTTTTGCATTCTGCGGGTATCGCTGCCCGTGTAAAAGGGATCACCGCGATTGAAGGCAACGGCCGTCAATTCTGTCCCATCGCCAATGAAGGTTGGAAAAACAAATTCCCATCGGTATTCATGATATCAGATGGCACCATTGGTACCTATGCCCTGATTGGAAACGGGTTGGGTCACTAAATCAGATCTGTGCATTTGCCATAAACTGCGCGTAGATTTTCGTTGTCAGTATCAGATCGGAAATACTTACTCGTTCATCAATACCGTGAGCATTCTGTCCCCACGGTCCATAGCCGACTCCTAGCGTATTTCCGTCTTCGACGAAGTAATGTAGATCAGTAAATCCCGATGTCACGTCGAACTGGGCAGGCTCTTGACGGATCTGACTAACAATCTTCCTGAATGTCTGTGGGGGATTTTTATCAGAAGGAATGAAACATGGAGAAATCAACAGGATGGGGCTGAGTTCCACATTGAGATCTGGAATGGATTGGCGCGCTCCTTCGATGGCAGCCTGCAGTTCTGGCTCAATGTTTTCGATAATTTCGCTTGGTGTAACACGGCGGTCGATCGAAAACTTGGCCAAAGAGGGCACTGTATTAATTTTATCTCCTGATGTCCCTTCAAAAACACCACCAATGTTAATTGTCGGTATTAACTCCCTACCAGCTGGTGTTTTGAATATTCGATCAGGATGATTAAACTTGCTTTTCAACGATTGTAGAGCGATAACCAACTCTGACATTTTTTCAAACGCGTTTAGTCCTCTATGTGGACGAGATCCATGTGCGGGCTTCCCGAAGACAAAAACATCTGCCCATAAAATACCGTTGTGACCACACCCTATGTTCAGTTTTGTGCCACCTTCACAATTAACTACGAAATCGGCATTCACCAACTTCTTTCGAACAATTTCGCCAACGCCGAGTTGGCCACCAATTTCCTCGTCACACGTAAATGAGCATTCAATATTAAAAGATGGATTAACTCTGTTTTCTCGGAGTGTTTGGATGGCAAAGAGAGTTGCCGCAATTGAATCCTTCATATCGTCTGATCCTCGACCATATAGCCAATCACCGTCGATCTGCGGATCGAATGGATCTTGACTCCATCCATCGGATGTAGGAACGACATCAAAATGGGAGTTAAAGTGTACCGTTTTCTCCGCTCCGGTATTCCATTTTGCGATTAGATTCATCCGTGGATATTCGATTGCGTGAGGGAGATGCATTTGTGCTTCCTCTGTTGGTACGCGATGAATTTCTGTTCCTAGATCAAGTTCTCTACACCACCCCTCGAGCAGACCCACAATTTCTGCGTAGTTTGTACCGGGTGGGTTCACAGTTGGAATTCTGACAAGCGCCTGCAAGCGTTGGCAAAGACGGGGTACATTTCTATCAATATAATCGTTTAATTTTACTATCGACATATTCTATTGGTCTGCAGTGTTAACCGAGAAATTTCTACTGGTGGCCGATCCGCTGGGATTTGAATTTATTGGTGGGGATGGTGACACACTATCGGTTTTTGAGATGATAGTATTCAATGTAAACGTTTGACTGGTTATGGATGTGGCGAGGTAGGATCTTGTTTTGCGTGATGACTGGCTTATACCCTTATTTGGAAATGGTTCTGTCGCTGGAAGTGATTCTGATTTAGTATTGAGATTAAAAGGTGTGCTAGAGACAGCAGTTCCGAGTGCACCTAAAGAGGAATCAGTTTTTGATAAAACTCGGTGGTCTAGTGAAATTGATAAACTGAGCCCAAAAACAAGTAGAATTCCGAAGGAAACGCGGACAATATTTCTTGTCATAATTTTCTCCCTTAATTACAAAAACTGAGCGTAACAGATGGAATCTCGTCTGTCAATGTCAAAATCAAAGTGGCCTCAGGTGAAAATCTGTGTTGCTATTAATATGGCATTTATCATGATGACGCGAATTTTAACTACATAAAAGTTAAGTTTAACTCAATTGCTTAGCTTTTCAAGCAAGGTAGCGGCAAGTTTTTCCGCGAAGGCATCATCGTTAATATGGCTTTCCTCTTCAATGAGATTCACTTTCTGATCGAGGTTGGCCTTCAGATTTGCGGTCCATGCCTGAATTGCTTCTGGGGAATGGAATGGTTGACCGTCCATGTCAATTGCCGAAACACCTTTACTTGGAATTATAACTGTGGTAGAGGATTTTGCCCCGTTAAGTTTTTCAGCCATGATTTTACCGAGTGCTGTGTTTTCTTCAACCGTTGTTCGCATCAATGTCACCGTTGGGTTGTGTTGATAGAATTTCCGATCTTGAAATTTTTCGGGAATGGTGTCTGGTGCGGCGAAGTTTACCATGTCTAATGCGCCTGGGGCGATGACTTGCGGAATACCAACTTCACCGGCGGCTTCAAGCCTATTAGGTCCAGCACTTAGGACTCCGCCTACTAACTCGTCAGCTAATTCTGTTGTCGTAACATCAAGGACGCCAACAATAAATCCACCACGAATAAGGTCTTCCATCGCACGGCCTCCAGTTCCCGTTGCGTGGAAAATCAGTACTTCGTAGCCGTTATCTTCAAGGATTTCGCGTGCTTTGGTTACGCAAGGCGTAGTTACGCCAAACATGGTTGCTGCAATCAACGGTTTATCGACTTGATCTGACACCGGCGGTTCTGTGTTGACCATTCCGACAATAGCACTAGCCGCATTTGCCAGAATCTGACGTGAGATACTGTTGATGCCGGCGATGTCAACAACAGAGTAAATCATGGCAATGTCTTTGGTTCCGACGTAAGGGCTGGTATCCCCAGACGCCAATGTGGAAACCATCACTTTGGGTGTGCCAACTGGCAATGTGCGCATCGCAGTTGTCGCGATCGTTGTTCCTGCAGAACCGCCAAGTGATATTATGCCGTTGATTTTCTTTTCATCCCAGAGTTGCGTGATAATTTGCGCTGCACCCTCTGCCATGATTGCTACGCTGTTTCCTCGATCAGCTTCTTGGCGTAGTTTCGCTAACGAAGCTCCAGAAGCACTAGCGAGGTCATCAGCAGATATGTCTGGTTCGAACGGTGGCTCACTCAAAATTCCAGCGTTGACTGTAAGTGTTGAAACGTTAGCAGCTTCAATTTGATTTTTTAGAAACTGAAATTCTAACCCCTTGGTGTCAAAAGTGCCAACAAGACATACAGTTTTTCCCATGTGATTATTTACCTCATACGTTTCACTTATTTAATTCCATTTTAGAATGGTTACTGGGAATTGTCAAGATTCAGCGGGAGGACAAATCATGATTTTAAGCGAGGTTTTCGATATTTGTAAGGATATTGAGCTAAGACACGCAAAATTATATGCGAATTTACCACTCATATTGGGCGAATTGGATGAGCGTGCTGCTGTATTTTGGGAAAGCATGAGTACTGCAGAGTGGCAACATTATATTATGGTTGATTTTGGCCGGTCAATCTGTGAAAAAACCATGGGGCTTGATCAACCTGTGGGAGGACTGCCAAACTTTCATATTGATCAAATCTTTGAAATTCTCGCCCAAAAAGAGGCTAGGATCTTCAGAGAAGAACTTAGTTTTAAAGATGGATTCGAGATCGCTATTGAACTGGAGGGAACAGAATCAGATGACCTTTATATCTATCTAACCTCAGTTATTAAGCAAGCGGTTTATGAAAGAAATCAGCCATATTTGATGGATCGACTTAAAAGAATAGAAAAGGAGATGACGTCACATCATGTCAGTCTCATCGAAGCGACTAAAAAGCTTTCAAGAGACCCAGAACTTGTGCGGAGGGAAAATGCTCTTCTGCATCCCTAAGTGATTGCTTAATTGGTAAAAAATGGGAACGATCAAAGCTTGTTTTTTAAACTAATCTGTGCTAAAATCGGGTTTTAACATCAGAAGTTAGGTGATCTGTAAAAGGTTGCCTCAGGAGATCTCCGAATGAGGAAATTGATTATAATTTTTCTTGCTGTATTACTTTGTTTTGTAGATTCAGTAACGTTTGGAGTTGGCTTCTTGAAATTTGAGCGTGAATTCAGCGGAAAGGGATCTAGCAACGGTTTCTTTGGTAAAGATATAAACGTTGCTTTCGACGCTGATGGAAACACGTACGTTGCCGATAGCCAAAACCTCCTTATTCAGAAAATTTCTCCACAAGGCAATTTTTTAGATCAGATTCCGAAGGTAGGTGAGACTACTACTTTCAAGGAACTAGGTGATATTGCTGTTGATCCTACCGGAAACATATATGTTGCTGATACAGCAGCCAACCATATAGCTGAGACCGAAAATCCCAAGATTTATATATTTGCTCCCTGCGTATATAAGTTCAATGCCTTGGGTGAAAAGGTGCATACCTATTTTGTAGGTAATGTCAATGTTCGTCCCAAGACAGTACTCCCAACCAAATTAATTATCGATGAGGCGGGTAAATCCGCTTTTGCCATACAATCACCAGGATACGACCGCCAAGTCAAGATAGCTGTTAACAGTGATAGTGAACTTTATATTCTGGATCCGGAAAAAACAAAGGTTCATAAATTCGCTGCCGACGGTGAGAAATTAATGTCTTTTAGCAGTTATGGAGCGGGTAATGGTGAAATTGACAAAGGAGCATCGGATATAGATGTTGATGCAGAAGGTAACGTTTTTATTGTAGACACCGGTAACCACCGCATTGTTAAGTTTAATTCCGAAGGGGAGTTTCTGCTTAATTTCGGCCTTCATGGGCGAGATGACGGTGAATTTACCAAACCAAGTTCTATAGTTGTTTTGAACAATGGGAACGTGCTAGTTAAGGATGCCAGTACGTTCAAGCGATTTAATAAGAAATTAACAATTGGTGACATATTAGCTGCATCATCCGCAGCTGGTGAATTAGCTGATCCTCTATCTAATTCCATGATGTTAGGTTCTGGAATCTTATCTAATCCTGATTCATCGTTCGATCGAGCATTCAATGACTTCCCAACTACACAGTCTCAACTTGTTGAGCGAGTTCAGTTACTTGAAGAATTTGAATATCTTCGTAGATATGAAGGGTATTACGATGAAGCAGGCAAAGATGCTGATAAAGATATTGATGCGGATCTGCAAGCTGAAACAATTAAATCTACATATTGGCATCGAGTGATTTCGCGCATTCAGCACTTTGATGCCAACGGTAAGTATTTAGGCCGATTCTTATATAGTGTTGATAAACAAAATGAACAAGATCGAGATTTGAATTTCTTAACTTTCGATCCATTTGGCAACATTTATCTTCGTGACGGTAGCGACTTTACTATTAAGCAATACTCAATCAGCGGTTTCACCATCAAAGCTTTGCAAGCCAATGGCTTTTTTAACACTAACTTTAGTACATTTAATAATGAGATGCTGGAGGACTACGAAGATGTTGATAAGATTCCCGAGTTGCAAGACGAGATTGGGCAAACCAGGTTAAGCAATTCACTTGGTATGATTTATAATATTTCTGAGAAATTGAATTTTGCATTCTTTGAGAATCCCACCTTCTCCAAGATGCAGGAACGTTACAGCATCCTTAGTAAGAAAGAAGATAGTTATGAACTCGGTACTCTTTCATTTGACAACAGGACTGAGGCTTTCATAACGCTCGTCACCAATCCGAATCCTTACAAGTACAAGGAATTTAACCTTTACGCTGTGAAAATAGATGGTACAACTGATTTATTGAAGGAAGGTGCTTATCCTGAATTAAACAAGCAAAAAGAAACGGATGCTGGAAATAAGCATTCATATGGTTTCGGATTAAATTGGGACATTTTGCGTAAGAACAACACCAACATTAATTTTGGTGTTGGGTATGCTGAAGATAATCCGGCCTATACAAGCAGGAACTTTGTGCGAGAGTATTTCGATGTTACCGGAGATAAGTACCAAGTGTTTGCCAGTCGAAATAAGAAAAGAAGTTTCAAGAGTAATTTGACGATTAGATTCTAAGTTTTGGTTATTCCTCCAGTAACGCCTTGGCTAAGATTTTATCTGCGACTTCCATTGTTTTGACGGCGTCAGAGAAATTTGATTCCGGTTGCTCACCCGATTTAATGCAATCGATAAAGTTCCGGTTTTTTGCTTGAAACCCACCAAAGATAAAGTTTTGATTACTTCCTGCCACTTCACACGTATCATATTCAATGCCACTATAATCTCCATCTGCGTAAAGGTATCCTTTCCCCTCGTGTTCCGCTTCAGCACAGATATTGGGTGCGTGCATTTCTACCCTGAAAACACGACGACCGCTCGTCCAACTATTTTGGAGAATCCCGATAGTACCGTTATCAAAGTGTAGAAGTGCCATGATGAAATTAATGTCATGGTAGAGAACTGATCTGGCAATGCTATCAATTTTCACCACTTCACCGCCGCACATCCACCTTAGTGTGTCAATGGCATGAACGCCATCGTCCATCATCCGGTCTCGCATGCCGAAAGTTGGACCATCTGTTTTATAGAAGGTACAAATGGCATGGGTAATAGGACCACGTTCAAGACACTTTTCGTGGAGCATCACTACCATTGGACAGGATCTGCGCTGGAAACTTACTTGGGTAATGCAGTCGTTCGCCTCTGCGAGCTCTGCAAGGGATCTGGCTTGATGTATGGAAAGTCCCATTGGTTTCTCAGTGTATAAATTTAGGCCTTGATTGAGGCACCATGTCCAAATGTCATACATATAATGTGGTTGTCCAATGACATAAACACCATCTGGTGCAGTATCTTCAATCATTCTTACATAGTTTTCATACCGTTTCTCAACTTTATATGTGTCAGCGGTTGTATTTAGACGTTCCTTATTGAGATCGCAAATGGCTGCAATCTCCACATCATCAAATGAAGCAAGTGATGGGTAGTGGACACCATTAGCCATACCACCCGCGCCCACCATTGCAATTCGGATTTTCGATTCATTCATATTTAATCTCCAGCGTTGAACGAAATTTCATCTTAATCCTAATCCTGTATAAAAGGTTGAAGTCTTTGAGATTTCAGAGGAGTTTATCCTCCTTGTACGCTTTCATCTATCCACTTGAGATAATCTGGGTTCCCAGAAATGATTGGAACAACAGTGACTTCGCAGACATCATAGCTATGCAGTTTTTTAACTGTTTGGGTCAGTTGGCTTACAAGGCTTGATTTAGTCTTAATTATCATTTTTGCTTCAGTATCGTTTTCAATCTTCCCTTGCCAACGGTAAATTGAAAGGATTTCTGGCACGATGTTTACACACGCTGCAAGCTGTTGACCTACTAATACTTCAGCTATTTGTTTCGCCTCTTCTACACTTCTAGTTGTTATAAAAACAATTACGTGTTCGCTCATCGGTTTTGTCAATTAGATTACGCAGTACCATCTGCCATAGTGTTTAGTGGTACAGACTTCTGACAGTGCGCTTTAAAGAACCAGCATGATAGCAATCGGATTGAGATGTGTCAAGATTTTCATTTACATTGACAATTATACATTGACAATTATTTCAATGGTAGTGTATCTTAAGCGAGGCTTTTCCAAAGTATTCTGAAGTTTGAAATCATTAAGTTGAACTAATGTTCGAGAGTCTAACTGAAAAATTACAAAGCACATTCAAGAAACTGAGTGGGCAAGGCAAACTGACCGAAAAGAATGTTTCTGATGCTCTACGTGAAGTTCGCTTTGCCTTGCTTGAAGCAGATGTCAGTTATAAGATCGTTCGTCAGTTTGTAGATGATGTTAAGGAAAGGTCACTTGGTCAAGAAGTTCTTGGCAGTCTAACTCCCGAATTACAAATTGCGAAAATCATCGGTGACGAACTGACGAATCTGATGGGGCAGAAGTCGGAAAAAATTCAGGTTTCGCCTAGTGGAACGACAGTATTGATGATGGTTGGACTTCAAGGATCAGGCAAGACTACGGCATCTGCCAAACTTGCATTAAAATTCAAAACAGAAGGGCGAAACCCCCTATTAGTTGCGGCTGATATCTATCGTCCGGCGGCGATTGAACAACTTCAGATCTTGGGTGAGCAAATTGAGATACCTGTGTTCTCAATGGGTATAGATGTATCTCCGGTTTCGATTGCTCAAGCGGCGGTTGAACAGGCGATAAATCGTAGTAATACTTTCGTTATTATTGATACTGCTGGTCGTCTGCATATCGATGAAGACCTAATGGGGGAATTGGAAAATATCCAGTCCTGTGTTAATCCAACGGAAACGCTCCTGGTTGTTGATTCAATGACCGGGCAAGATGCAGTCAATGTTGCAGAACACTTTAGCAAGGATCTTGACATAACAGGTGTTATCCTGACCAAGCTGGATGGTGATGCCCGTGGTGGTGCCGCCCTTTCAATACGCGCGGCAACTGGTACTCCTATTAAGTTTGTCAGTACCGGTGAAAAGATCGATGGTCATACGTTGGAGGAGTTTTATCCGGATCGGATGGCATCCCGGATTCTTGGGCAAGGGGATTTCAAAACGCTTCTTGACCGAGCTGAATCGATCTTCAGTGAAGAACAAGCCAAGGAACTCGAAGAAAAACTGATGAGCAAGAAAGGCTTGGACTTTAATGATATGTTAACCCAATTTGAACAAATTAATAAAATGGGTTCGTTGGATCAGTTGATTGGCATGGTTCCCGGCATGTCAAAGGCGTTACCGAAAGGGGCTCAGGTTGACGAGAATCAGATGAAATATGCAAAATCAATCATTCAATCTATGACGCTGGGTGAACGTCGTAATTACGCAATTTTAGATCGTTCCCGTCGGCAGCGAATCGCTAAAGGAAGCGGAACCAGAGTCAGTCAGGTCAACCAGTTGGTCAGTCAGCTAAAAATGATGAATCAGATGTTTAACCAGCAAGCTGTCCATGCGCCTCAATTTGGACTGAGTATTGGGAAAGGCCCCAAAAACAAGCTGGCGCGAAAAAAAAGAAAACGTCGTCGGTGATTTTGAACATAAATTAATTGAATAGAAATTAGAGGAGTGACTATTGGCTGTTAAAATTAGACTGCAAAGACATGGGCGTAAAAAACGTCCATTTTACCGCATCGTTGCTGCGGACTGCCGAAGCGCACGCAATGGTGCTTTCATTGAGAGACTTGGACACTATAATCCGTTAACTGATCCCGCAGAAATTGTTATTCATTCTGATAAAGCTCTCAAATGGCTTCGTAATGGAGCACAACCTACAGATACGGCAAAGAACTTACTGTCGAAGGTTGGTGTATGGAAAAGGTTTCACGACGAAAAACTTGGGCTTGCTTCAATTGATGATCCCTTTGTTGCAGTTGGCGTTGATGTGGTGGAAGGCTCGGCAGATCAGTCGAGTCTGGATGGTGAGGGGATATCGGCTGAGCCTGTCGACACCGACCAGTCCTTAGACTCCCAAGGGAACGAAGAAGAGTAGTCAACTCTGGATCTTATGTAGCAAATCAAATTAGATTTTCGACCGTTGCAAATGTCTCTAATTATCAAGCGCCCCGTCGTTATACAACACGTCGTTACGGTGGAATTCAAATCCCAATTAACAAATGAGATTGAGGAAGCAATCAATCAAATTGATCTTTGGTTGGAACAAGAGGAATTCCAGAGCCGTCGGTTAATCACTGAAGCTGAGAAAGAGGGTAAGGAGTTTGTAAGTTCTCTTCGTCAGGAAATTGAGGCCGAACGAGGTAAACAAACGCAAGTCAGACAAAATTTACTGGCTAGGCTGCAGGAGGTCAAACAACTCGAAATCGATAGTTTTTTTGTCAGTGGCACATACGATGCCCCTATAAAAATTGAGGTTGGTGATAACATTCGGACTAAATTGTCTCAGGTTCAGGTTGTTGTGAAAGATGGTATTGTCATTCAAGTTATTGAATAGTCAAGTTTCTCAAGGCCGGTGTAGAAGTGAGAGATGAAAATCGACGTTATCGCTATTTTTCCTGAAATCCTCGAAATGGCGCTTCATGTCGGGATTCTGAAACGAGCCATTGATCGGGATCTACTGGAAGTTCACCTCCATAATCTACGAAATTTTGCCGAGGGCAATCGTCGCACCGTTGATGATTATCCTTACGGTGGTGAATCGGGAATGATCCTTAAACCGGAGCCGCTTTTTGCTGCAGTTAGATCGCTTGAACCTACAGAAGTGACTCGAGTCATTTTCCTTACTCCACAAGGAAAGCCCTTTAATCAACGAATAGCTGAGGAACTTTCTCTTGAGACACATTTGGTTTTGATCTGTGGTCGTTATAAAGGGATTGATCAACGAGTTCGTGAAAAGTTAATTACGGACGAAATATCTATTGGTGATTATGTCTTGAGTGGTGGAGAGGTTCCCGCGCTTGTTTTAATTGATGCGATTGGGCGAGTTCTACCAAGTGCGTTAGGTGATTATGAATCGGCTCAGAATGATTCGTTTAGTCGAGAATTGCTTGATCATCCTCACTATACGCGTCCTGCTGAATTTGAAGGTATGAAGGTGCCGGATATTTTATTGAGTGGGCATCATCAGAAGATTACAGATTGGAAAAGGGATCGGTCTCTGGAGAAAACAGCAGAGCAACGCCCCGACCTCTTACATAAGTTTAAGAATAACGAAGTTCTAGACTAAGGAAAATAAAGATGAATCTTTTAGAATCTGTTGAAAACGAATATATAAGAACTGACGAACTAAATTTTGGTGTTGGAGATCTCATTCGAGTAAACAATAGAATTCGTGAGGGAACAAAAGAGCGTATTCAAGCCTACGAAGGTACAGTCATTCGGAATCGGGATAGAGGCCTGAGCTCAACTTTCACCGTTCGGCGCTTAGCTTACGGCACTGGTAGTGAACGAACCTTTCCACTACACTCACCAAATATTGAAAGTATTCAAGTTATTCGACATGGTGGTGTTCGGCGGGCTAAACTTTACTACCTACGTAACCGGACTGGGAGAGCCTCGCGCGTTCCTGAGAAGAAATGAATAGAAGATAAAAAAACATTTCGTTGAGAGATTTGATATCCAGCAGTTTGAAGGTAGTTTAGTCAAGCAGGGTTATCTTAGGATAGCAGGTGTTGATGAAGCGGGTCGGGGGGCCTTAGCTGGACCGGTGGTTGCAGCTGCTGTTATTCTTCCGTTTAGGTGTGAAATTACTGGTTTGACCGATTCAAAGCAGCTAACGTCAGCGCAGCGAGAAGCATTCTTCTCGCAAATTGAAAGAGACGCAGTTGGAGTTGGAATTGGTATTGTCGATCACCAGATTATAGATCAAATCAATATTTTGCAGGCCACGAAGCTTGCCATGCAGAAAGCTATTGAAAGTATTATCCCTCCCCCAGATTACGTTCTTGTTGATGGAAACCAATTACCGCTAGTTCAAATGCCTGGACAATCTGTAATCAAAGGGGATTCACTCGTTCAGTCGATTGCTGCCGCCTCAGTGATGGCGAAAGTAACTCGTGATCGAATAATGATCGCATTTGATGTAGACTATCCTGATTTTGGATTCAAGAAGCATAAGGGCTACGGCACACCGCGACATCGGCAAGCAATTGTAGATCTTGATCCGTGTCCGATTCATCGAACCAGTTTTAAATTGACATAAATTCGACAGTTAAGATCGGTAAAATCTAGAGAATCATTTGCTGCAGAATATCTTGAATCTAAAGGCTATAGGGTTTAATCACAAAACTATTGCACTCACTTTGGGAGGATTGGCTTGGTTGTTGGCGTTGACGGCCAAATCGTATTCGTTGAAGTAAAGACACGACAAAGCCTCATAATATGGTCTGTAACCAAACAGAAGGAGATTTTACGCGTTATGCTGAATTACCTTGAAATCTGGAGCAAAATTGGATCAAACCTGCAGATTCGATGTAATTGTAATCTCGCTTTCCCAAAAGGCTAGGCTTATTAAGCTTGAACGCATTGAAAATACATTCGAGTTTTGTGTTTAATGGGGAACAAGTTGGTTTTATAGATTGTCTGTCAAAATGGATGATACATGAGAAAAAACTTAAAAAAGCTTGGTGCTGTCAAGCAGCATCGTTACCGGGCCGTCATTGATCAGTTGCACGTCCATCATTGCCTGGAATATACCACCTTTCCCGAGTACTCCCAGTTCGTTCAAGGCGTCAATAAATTCTTCATATAATTTATTGGCTTTCTCTGGTGGTGATGCTTCTATGAAACTTGGTCGTCGACCTTTACGGCAATCGCCGTAAAGTGTAAACTGCGAAACGATAAGCGCGGACCCGCCGATGTCCAACAGAGATTTGTTCATTTTTCCATCTTCATCGCCAAAGATTCTTAAATTTGCTACTTTTTGTGCTAGGTAGTCGATATCTTCTAGCTGATCATCTTTGGATACGCCTAGAAAAACGAGCAACCCGGACCCAATTTCTGATACCAGTTCACCATCGACCGTAACGCTTGCGGATTTTACGCGTTGAACAACTGCTCTCATATATGCTCCAAATTTGTTGATTGCTTTTCATTAAATTTCGATTCTAGCATGGGTATAAAACCACAGCAATAAATTAAGATTCCACTAACTAAATGAAATTTGTTCAGAATACTTACTCGGCGTTTTCAACATTTTATACCAATAGAATGCGCACATTCCTTATTGTCCTGAGTATCTCAATTGGAATTGCCGGCGTGATTGTAATGATGTCGCTTGGCGCTGGAGCCCAAAAATTAGTGATGAACGAAGTTGAAAAAGTTGGTGGTCCACTAACTTTTGGTGTGTATCGTCCCGACAGGATCCGAAAAGGAAAAGGGAGATACAGCAAGTGGACGAGAAATACAAGTAAGCACTTTTTGATGATGGAGGATGTAGAATTAATTCGGAATGAATGCCCAGCCGTCGATATGGCCGCACCGGAGTCCTACAGGTCCGTAAATGTATCATACGATGGGAAACAAAAAAGAACTCGTTTGCAAGCGACATCCTACGATTATCATCTTATTCGTGAGTGGCATACCCGTGTAGGACGCTTTATTTCCGATGAGGATCTCAGCTTTTGGAGTAAGGTCTGTGTAGTTGGTGAGGAGATTGTTCAAGATCTGTTCTCGGGCTTAGATCCTATTGGTAAAGAGATTAAAGTCAGTAATAAACGGTTTAACATTATCGGAGTTATGGAATCTCGTGGAAAGGGACTTGACCCAGGGATGGGAAGTGAGGATAATCAGATTTTTATGCCGGTGACAACCACACAGACTCACTTTTTGGGAAACGATTATGTCGGCCATATCCTGATTCGAGCCAAAAATTATGATGTTATTGATCAAGCGGTAGATCAGGTCAAAACAGTCTTGTTGCGAGCAAACGACGGGGAAGAATTCTTCGAAGTGTGGGTTATGAAAGAAGAGTTAAAATCCACCAACAGGATTATCTTGATTATTGAGCTGGTTCTTGTCTTGATTGCTTCAGTCTCTTTAATAGTAGGTGGAATTGGCACCCTCAATATCATGTTGGTGTCCGTGACTGAGCGTATTCCGGAAATTGGCCTACGAAAGGCGGTTGGGGCCAAAGGTTGGGATATTCGGGTACAGTTTCTGACTGAATCTGTCCTGATTTGTCTAATTGGGAGTGTTCTCGGGATTATAATCGGATTCGGATTAACGCATGCCCTTGCTGGTACATTGAGTAAATATTTTATTAAAGAGTTTGAATGGCCGTCCGTAATTACCTTGAAATCAATCCTGACATCAGTTGCTGCTGGTGCAGCTATTGGAGTCTTCTTTGGTTACTATCCTGCCAGTCGTGCTTCTAGATTAAACCCGATTGAGGCCATCCGCCACAAATGATTACTGGATGGTGTGAGTCGAGTTGATCAGAAGTTGATCTAGTGGCTTTAAGTGACGTCGGGGAAGCTGGGCTTGGATTAAAATTTCCTCCGTTCGATAATCAGCACTTACAACATGTCCGTGGTTGTAGAGATAATCTAGGGCCTTGGCATCCTGATAGGAGAGAGAGATCGATAAACAGATGTCGTGCTTTGAAATAATGTCGGCAATATGGCTCTTGAGGTTTTGGGTGCCATCGCCTTGGAGTGCCGAGATCATTAGACTCTTTGGATGTTTTATCTGTAACATGCAAAGAAGTTCTTCATTAACTTGGTCTATCTTGTTGAACACGATCAGGCTTGGAACGTTGGATGCTCCAATTTCCTGAAGAACGTTATTAACTATCTGGATGTGTAAGTCTATTTGTGAATGGCTGGCATCGACGATGTGAAGTAGAAGGTTAGATTCGGCTACTTCTTCTAGCGTTGCCTTGAAAGCTGCCACAAGTTGGTGTGGCAGCTTCTTGATGAATCCGACGGTATCGGTCAGCAAAACCTCCTGATTTTTTGGCAATTCAACCGTGCGAGTTGTCGGATCAAGTGTAGCAAAAAGTTTATCTTCAGCCAATTGATCTGCCGACGTAAGAGCGTTGAATAAAGTTGATTTTCCAGCGTTTGTATAACCCACCAGCGAAATATTCACAATCTTAGCACGATTGTGTCGTTGAACTTGTCGTTGTCTTTCGACATCTCTTAGTACTTTCTTCAGATGTGATATCTGGTGGCTGATCAGCTTCCGGTCAATCTGAAGTTGGGTCTCGCCCGCACCGCGTACTGCCCCACCACTTTGACCTGTTCCTCCTGAGGCAGCACCGCTACCTGCTGTAGCTTGTCGGGAGAGATGCGTCCACATTCTTGTTAATCGAGGTAATGCATATTGAAGTTGTGCGAGATTGACTTGTAGTTTGGCTTCTTTTGTTTGCGCTCGTTGAGCAAAAATTTGCAAAATTAATCCTGTTCGGTCAATCACAACTAGATTTAATATTTTCTCAATATTGCGTGTTTGAGCTGGCGAGAGGTCGGCATCAAAGACAACAATCTCCGACTTCGTCTGGTCTGCTGTAATCTTTATTTCACCAAGTTTTCCCTGCCCAATAAAATGTGCCGCGTTTGGTGCGGCTTTAGTTTGAATCAGTTCACAGGTAACCTTGATGCCCGATGTCGTTGCCAAATCAGCCAACTCGCGGATTGATTCTTCGACTTCAGAGTGAATGTCATGTCTTAGTTTGATGCCAACTAAAACTGCTTTTTTGGATTGGATTTCCGTATTATAATTTAGGTGCACAGCCTGTTATCTTTCATCTGGGTAACTTTGGTTGAGCTCAACCAAAGCTTAGAAATATTCCGCATTCATTAATTCTCTCAAGGTAAAGTATTCAATAATCCAACTAGCAACCTTCCTGATGAAGAAAGCTGTTTCCAAAATTATATTTATTTTTGTGGATTTTTGTCAACTCATTTATGCTATCTCGGATACTTTAGTACTGCTCTTGTCACCTAACAAAATCCCTGCGAAATAACTTGATTTTTTGCCTTGCAAAAAAAAAACAGATATGCTAATCTATATACCCCGGTTTTGCCGGTACTAAATGTCTGTTCAGTTCCAGAGGTCCAATGAATCAGTTTGCTCGCCTGCGAGAATCTACGCCTCCGAAAATAGCGCTTGCTGTGTTGCTTTCTTGTCTATGTTCTTTTCAAGCTTTTGCTGATTATAGTGTGCGTGATATTAGGCAGTTTGAGGCTGAATTCAGACGTACGGATCGGGAATTTATTCGCTTGCTAAAACAGGCGATTAATCATCGCCTCTACCTCATGGGCGAGCAAGACACGAGTCCATTTGCTCGTGCTTCCTACGCTCGGAATCTGTTGGACGAGGACACTGGCGCTCGTGCTAATCTTTTTCCCAATAGACTTGGGAAAGCCGACAACCAATTTCTGGATCTCTTCTATGCTCCCAAACATACTGACAGAAAAGCCTTAATTTTTGATGAATCAAGATCTATTCTGAATGAGTACAGGCATCTGGCTGATATTGCTACCCCGCTAGAAACTGCTGATATTCACGAGTATGTACGGGTTCTTCCAAAACCCAATTCTGTAAAAAAAATTTATAGTGCGATTATTGATCGGTTTCAGGATCTTGTATCGATTCGTGATCTGAAGGTATATTTGTCAATCGTCGAGTCCATCGAAGATACAGTCAGTGACCCAGGTGACTTGAATCCATTAAGTATGGTGCGTGAAGATTTCCGTGTCTCTGAATATGGGCCTATGGAAAATCAAGAAGAATTGTTCGGCTTCAAGCGGGTCATTATGAGTGATAACTTGGCTGCACTCGAACTAACGCGTAGCTCGTTCCTGCTGGCTCTCGACAACAATAGAAATAGCAAATACGTACCTCATGCACGCTACAGGATTGGAGACATTTTAGTTGAACAAACAAGAGTTTTGCTTTACAACCTGAAAGATGCAGAAGCTGCAGAAGCAAAATTAACTGAGGCTATCGAATGGTATCGTGGTACTGCACTGGGGATACATCCACAATTTTCACACGCTGAATATGTGTTGTTTTGGTTAGCCCAGCTTGATTATGACAAAGGAAATGTTGTTAATGCTCAGCGGTCCTACGAAAGACTTGTTGGAAGTTTTCCTAAAAACAGCGGCCCTTTAAAATTGGCAGAAAACGCAATTTTCATGCAGAGTATTTGCAATGCTGACCTCGGCCACTTTGTAGATGCAAGGAATCAATTGAGTGATTTACTCACCTTGGGATCTGGACTCTTTAGGCGGGTTGCACAGACGCAACTCTCTAGATTTGGGTTGCCTGTCTTCTTGTTCTCCATCCCAGATATTGATGCTAGTATTTTCGATTCGGAAGAAGATGTTACAGATGTGTTGATAAAAAAATTTGGTGAGTCCGGTGTGTTGCTTTCGAAGGATTTTGTTGAAGTTAAAGTTTTTCACACCAATCATACCTTGATTGTGATAGACTCAGCAACCAACCATATATATAACGTTTCTAAGTCCAGAGACTCAGATGTAGTGGGAAATACAGAACAGGAAAAAATTAAGCTTGATGTTCAATTGGTCAGCCCTTTTGGCAGTGCCGGTCTGGTTTCTAGTCAATATGCGAATGGGTTTAATAAGCTAAGTGCAAATCCGAGTCGACAAACTCTTGAATCCATTGTCGTTTCAGCTGATGTCTTGTATGAAACAGGGGATTTTACTGGAGCCATTCTTACCTACGAAAAAGCAATTGATTTATACAAGCGTCTCTCCCAAGACTTGAGCCGTAATAAAAGTTTCACTTATTTGCGGCAACTTGATGAATGGTATTATCAAGCACTGCTCAATCTGAGTCGGTGTTACTACAAACTTAGAAACCTTGATATGTGTATTGCAAACTTGAATCAATTGTTGCAAGAGGGGACAGAACAGAATGTTGTATCCCCAGCAGTGCTGAGGGATGTATATCTTTTACGTGGGGATAGCTACTACCTCGAAGCGGCGAAGGACCGGGAAACCACGGGCCAAAATGGTGTAACCTACAGTGAAAATCATATAGAGAATCATGAGCAGGTTATTAGATCGTATGAACAGGTGAAAAATGAGTTTCCCCCATTAAGTCTGAATCGAAATAATCGCCTAGTAAGCATGTACATAGCTTTGGATGTACAGGAAAAAGCAATCGATTTGGTTAAAGACCAAATCGAACATCTCAAATCTACTAAAATGATGAGAGAAAAAGTTCGACAAGCAGAACTAGATTTGAGTTATCGTATGCTGGGTGCAATTTACTGGAGTATTGAAGACCATGACAAAGCAGTTTCAGCCTATAATCAGGTTCAAAGTGGGGATGGTTATAATGCGGACGTTAAAGATCTCGTTGTTCAAATTCAGGATCTCCAATCAAAACTGGAACAAATACAAAATTTAAATAATTAGTGGATTGAGTTCCGTGTTGTTAGATAAAGTAATGGCAGATACCGAAACGCAGATTGGGATTGCTGATCAGATTGTTGAAATTTCTTTAAGGCAGCAGCGAGTTTTGGATGATAACAATCTGGATGATTTCATTGAGTTGGGAAGAGAGCGTGGTGATTTGATACAGTATTTGGACACGATACAGAATTCAGCCAAAGCTAGCCTCGATATAATCATTAATGATGAAGTCGCATCCATTGGTATCGTGGGCTTAGAAGAAAAATTGGCTGAACTTGAACAGAAAATGGCCAGAATTATTGAAATCGATCGAGGAAACAAAAAGGTAATATACGCAAAAATTGGTGTTGTGAATCCTAATTTGGAACTGTCACCCGTACTTGTGGGACACGCCCATGATAGGTACAATAAGACAAGAGATACGGATCAGGAAATTCTGAATCAAACACGGCGTGCCAAATACATCGATTCTAAGGGGTAGATTTCGTCCTTAGATTCAGCCAAAGGAGAATTAAAATTTGAACTTGTTTTCAGGAGTTGTCCCAGTTGCTCTGAAGCACTCGCTTAACGGAACGCTATTAAGGCACAAAGCTATTGCTCACAATATAGCAAATGTAAATACACCTAAGTTTAAGCGTGTGGATGTTGAATTTAAATCACAACTTAAGGCTGCAATTCGCCAGTCTTCTAAAACTTCGGTTCATACTCCAAAAACACATCTTGGCCATATTCCAATCGATCCATCAAAGTTAGCTCGTGTTACCCCGCGGACATATCAGCAAGGTGATACATCCCTTCGAATTGACCAGAATAACGTTGATATTGATGTGGAGATGGGAACGCTTGCCGTGAATACTATGGAATATAATGTTTTAGTTCGATTGATTACTGATTATTACCAAAAACTTGCTATGGTGATTCGCACTAGGTAATGCTTAGATAACCTTTACTGTTGACAAACTGAGAGTTTAAAATTATGGTTATTCATCCCATTCAACTGTTGATGCCTGCAGAAGGAAACATTGGTGTGAAATCGATTGATGTCGCCCCGGTATACTCAAATTTTTCATCGTCGGGTGTTAGCTTCAAGAAACTGTTGCAGAATAATCTGAATAAAGTGAATGAAATGCAGCTGTTATCACATCAGGAAAGTATTAAATTCGCAACAGGTGAATCTGATAATCTACATGAATTGATGATTACGCTAGAAGAAGCCAAGCTTGCGTTACAATTGGCTGTTGAGATTCGTAACAAAATCCTTGATGCTTATCAAGAGATTTTACGTATGCAAATTTAGATTTATCCTGATTTTCTGCGTTCTCGAGTATTGTTTTCACCTATGGTTAATCGTGATGTACATTTACAGGGCTATCCCATATTGATAAATACTTTAAAGTTGTTGAAATTGGGGAGATGATTAATGCGTGAATTTCTTCAGAATCTAACCAATCAAGCGAGTAGCCGCTGGGACGGATTGAGTCAGCCTTGGCGGCTTGCTTTGGTTGGAGTTGTTGTCGCTCTCATACTTTCATTGGTGGTTTCGTTAGTTTTGTTGCGAGGTGGTGATTATGTAACTCTTTATAGTGGATTGATTGACCAAGACCGTGGAGTCCTAGCTCATGCTCTTAATCAACAGAACATCGATTATAAATTGACTGATGATGAAATTCAGGTTCGAGTTCAGGATATTGACGAAGCCAGAAGAATTTCGACCATGACTCGATTGAGTGGCGGTATTGGAATGTTCGGCGAAAGAACACTGAAGAGGAAAGGAGACCGTGGCTATGAAATCTTAGCGCCTGGGGCGTTGCGGATGATGTCGCGCGATGAATTCCGCGAATTTAAAAGGCAAGCACTTGAAGGCGAATTGGAAAGGACTCTTAGTACTTTTGCTGGTATACGCGCCGTGGCTGTAAAATTGAGTGTTCCCGAACCCCAACCTTTTGTCAGGGATCAAGTGAAACCCACGGCGTCTGTTACTTTGGAACTCATGGTGAGTGGTATGGATAACGGTGGTCTAGGCATAAACACAATCAAAGCGATGCAACGCGTGGTAGCTTATAGTGTTTCAGGTCTGCAACCGGAGAATGTTCATGTAGTTGATCAGGATGGGATTTACGATTCAGAAGAATTGGTTAAAACAAATCAAACATCAGTCGATAAAAGCGCTGAGGTCCTTAGTCTTAAAGCTCAATACGAAAATTATTATTTGAAGAAGGCACGTAAAGCTATCGCAATCTACGAAGATCGCGTGCGAATTGCAGGCCTAGAGGTTGAAGTCAGTTTGACTGATACGAAAACGCTCACGTCAGCATTTAAGCCTTCGATGGCTGAGGAAGGGACAGGAGTGGTTAGAAGTAAACTGACAGAACGTGAATCTTTCGAGGGAGAAGGATCCGCACCTGGAGGTTCACCAGGAGTTGAAAGCAACTTGTTCCCACCTGAATACCAAACTGCTGGTTCTGGATCAGGTCCTTCTACTTATGACAGGAGTAAAGAGATTGTCAATTACGAAATGGATCAAATTACAACTGAGGAAACCTCAACCCCAAGCGCGATTGTCAAGTCAGCTGCGGTTGTAGTTGATTTTTCACTTCAGGATGAAGTTGAAGCTATCAAGAATATTATTGCCAACACACTGGGACTGGCTCCAGACGTGACCGGGCTGAATGACAAAATATCGATTCAACTCACGCAATTTCCCGTTGTTAAAGATATTCAGGAAGCTATTCAGGAACTACCGCCTCCGGTGTGGGTGCAATTGGCACAGATGATTGTACTGGCTGTTGTTTTGATTGCTATCTTGATTTTCCTGCGTTCCTGGCTTGCTCGCCCAACATCATCGCAAGAAATGGCTGATCAGCCACCGACAGTTCAGTTAGGAGAGGAACATTTACCAAAGGGGCTTACTGTCAAGGATTACATAGATCAACTCCTTAATGAGCAGTTTGCTTATATGAAGAAAGAGCATGAGGAATCACAAGAGCAAATGCAGGTTGATATTTTGCAGAAAGAAAAAGGGGAAGAGCTAGTTGCACAAAAAGAAGCTGAAGAGCATGCGCAAATTGTAGCTATTGACGCCGAAAAGAGGGCGCAGGAAGAAGAAGTTCTGCAAGAAGAAACTGAAACTGAACGCCGCAAAGATGTTTTTGAACAGATCCGTGAGTTTGCCGAGACCGATCCAACGGCAACGGCGGATGTTCTTAGAACTTGGTTGGTAGAAGAAGACGATAGCACATCTGAAGCTGATTCGGCCAATAGCGAGGTCTCTGAAACAGATGAAGAGAGTTGATAAAAACATCATGAATGAATGTTAAAGGAGGAGATGTGACTGGACTAAGGAAAATTGGTATTTTTTTGTTGACTTTAAAGGGACCAATCTCAGGGGAGGTTTTTAAAAGCCTGAGTGAAAAAGAGCAGGAAAAAGTGTTAGTTGAAATTGCTTCTCCCAATCCCATTGCACCTGAGGAAAGATCGCAGGTATTGGATGAATTTATGCACAATCTACAATCAGCGGGTACCTATGCCAGTGGAGGAATGGATGAAGCGCAAGATCTGTTGCAATCGGCATTTGGCAGTCTGCGTGCGGCAGAGACCATGACGGCAAAGTTAGAATCAACGCTTGAAAATAAGCCGTTCGGTATGTTTAATGATGCCGATCCTGCTGAAATCTACCAGTTTCTTGTGGCAGAGAGCCCGCAGACAATTGCCTTGGTTTTGTCAAATATCGTGCCTGATAAAGCTGGCGAAGTACTCCAGAGATTTCAATCGCGGATGCGTTCCCAAATCGCTGGCAAGATTGCGACTATGGAGGCCATGAGTCCTGAGGCAGTTCAGGAAGTTGAAAATGTCTTGGTATCTCGGTTCAAGGGATCCTCTGGGCAAGCCCAGAAACCCACTGATGGCGCTGATATCTTGGCCAAAATGCTTAATAAGTTTGGTAATAAAGAGGATGCGGACGGCGTCATTGAATCCATGCAACAAAAACATCCGGAGGTGGCTAATAAAATCAGAGAAGGTATGTTTACTTTTGATGATATTGTCCTGATTGACAAAATGGAGTTTCGTAATGAAATTGTCCGGCTACCTTCGCTAAGTGAACACTTAGCAACTGCTCTAAAAGGAGCTGGTGAGGATGTTCAGAGCATGTTTTTCGATAATATGACTGAGAAACAATCTTCCAGACTAAGAAGTAATTTATCTGAAATGGGATCTATAAAGGCCAGCGCTGTCAATGAAGCACAAAAGGCAATTTTGGAAGAGGTTCGTGAGCTTGAAGAGAGTGGTAAAATTACCATCTCACGCGACGAAGAAGAGGTATTTGAGTAAGCTTTCGCATCCAATGAATTTTAAAGTGACCGTTTTCGGTCAGTCACGGGCAAGCGTAAAACTAGATAGAGGAGTGAGTGGTTGGGTAGAAAGGTTTCCGGCCCAATTGAGATAGTTGAGACTGGTCTAGCTGGTCCGCAAATGAACGCTGAGGATCTGCTTAAGGCTCAAACAGAACGATTATCCAAATTGGTCGATCTTTCACATGAACCTGCAACTGATGATTTGCCTGCACCAGTTAATTTGCAGGGACTCTATGATCAAACAGTAATAGATGCTGAAAACAAAGCTCGTCGCATCGTATCAGATGCTGAAGAAAGTGCTGTGCAAAGTAAAAACAATGCGCAGGAGCAGGCAGTCGAGATTATCCAGCTAGCTCAGCAAGAAGCAGAGAGAATCGGAAATGAAATTCGCCAGCAGGCAGATCAGGATGCTGGCGGCATTCGACATGAAGCCTATCAAGTTGGATACCAGAGCGGTTATGAAGATGGGGAAAAAAGCAGTTATGAAGAAGGTAGCGATGCTGGTCACAGGGTTGGCTGGGAACAAGGATACAAGGAAGGATGGTCCCAAGGTCATCAAGAATATGCAGATGCTATAGAGCAGCTAAAAGAGACGATCTCCCAAGTGGCTGCCCAACGTCACGATTTTATTGAACAAACAGAATCTGACTTAGTTGCGTTAGTTTTTGACATAGCTGAAAAGTTAGTTCATCATCAGATTGCAAACGACGATGTAATCTACCATACCGTAAAATCAATGTTGGAATATACCGTTGATCATGAGAAGGTATTAATTCGAGTCCATCCAGCCGAACTTGCCAAACTCGAGCCACACCGAGAAGAGTTTTTAAGCCAAGTAAAGGGAGTCGAGTTGTTAGATATCATTGAAGATTCCGGTATTGATCAAGGTGGGTGCTTATTGGAAACTAATCTCGGTACAATTGATGCTAAAATTGACACCCAATTTGAACAGGTAAAGCAAGCATTAAACTTGGTATAAAATTAACTAAAGTTGAATGTTATGACAGTTGGTCTCTCGAAATTTCGTAGTAATATTATTAACCGACGGTTGGCCCAGTTGGAGGGTAGGGTTGTTGAAATTGTTGGTTTATTGGTCAAAGCTCAGGGAATAGCATTACCAGTTGGTGAAACTTGTCTAGTTAAAAATAGGAATGGTGATATCCCAGCAGAAGTTATTGGATTTAATGAGGATCGTCATACTCTCTTGATGGTACTTGGGAATATGGAGGGGATTTCTCCCGGTGATCGTGTAATAGCCACAGGTAAATCACCTACAGTTCGTGTAGGGAATGGGATACTTGGCCGCGTTATTGATAGCATGGGAAATCCACTGGATGATAAAGGGGGACTTGACTGGTCGAATGAGTATCCCATTTATCAGGAACCACCTCCGGCGTTAAGCAGGATGCCTGTCGATTCTGTTTTGCCAACTGGTATCCGCGCCATTGATGGTATGCTTACAGTTGGTAGAGGACAGCGAGTTGGGATCTATGGGGGGGCAGGAGTTGGTAAAAGTATTCTAATGGGAATGATCGCCAGAAACACTGAAGCAGATATTAATGTCATTGCGTTAATCGGTGAGCGTGGCAGGGAGGTTGGGAATTTCGTTAGAAGTGTTCTAGGCGAAGAAGGTTTGAAGCGTTCTGTAGTTGTTGCTGCCACTTCCGATCAGCCAGCGCTAATGCGGATACGTGGTGCGTTTGTTGCTATGGCGGTTGCTGAGTATTTCCGGGATCAAGGCAAGAGTGTCATGCTTATGATGGACTCTGTTACGCGTATGGCAATGGCACAACGTGAAGTGGGCATGACTGTCGGGGAACCACCGACAACCCGAGGTTACACACCGTCAGTTTTTTCAATGTTGCCCAAACTCATGGAGCGGGCAGGAACATCAGATCAGCAAGGAAGTATAACAGGGTTTTACACTGTTCTTGTGGAAGGAGATGATATGATGGAACCGATTACCGACGCGACTCGTGCAATTCTGGATGGTCATATTGTCCTCTCGCGAGAATTGGCTTCTCAGGGGCACTATCCAGCGATTGATATTTTGGAAAGCATAAGCCGATTGATGGTGGATATTGTTCCCAAGGCACATCAAAATGTCGCCGATGCGTTGCGTGAATTGCTGGCGATCTATAGGGAAAATCAGACACTGATCAACATTGGACTTTATCGTAAAGGAACAAACCCTGATATTGATATTGCAATCGATTATCGTAATGAAATTCTTAATTTTCTTCGGCAGGAGATGATGGAAAAAGTGGAATATGAGGATTTGCTTACGCACCTGTATGAAATTTTTCCAGATATAGCAAATGAAGAAAATGTAGCAAATGAAGAAATATAAATTTTCTCTTGATCAAGTTCTAGAGATTCGTCGGAATGTTGAGACACAGCGTCAAGGTGAGTTTGCCCAAGCGCTGCATGTTATCGATGAGAATACAGGGATTCTGAGAGGTATTGAAGAAAATCAACAGAGATCTTTAGAACGTTATCATATTCATCAGCAGACTGGCATTCAGCCAAGTGAGTGTATCCAGTATCACCAATACTTTCACGCGCTTGAAGCTAGTATCAACCAGCAAAATGAAAATATTGAACTTTTACAAGAAGAAGCGGAGAAAAAAAGAGAGCGTTTGGAAGAAGCGTTGCGTGATAAGCTAGTTATTGAAGAGTTAAAAAAAGAGAATCTGCGGGATTTCCAAAAAAGGCTTTCAAGAGCTGAACAAATGCTTATTGACGATACGAGTACAATTACTTATAATTATAAATTCGGAAGTCGTTCTGGAAATTAATATCATCTGGTATAGTTTGCTGGAGTAAGTTTAGATGTCTAAAAAGATACTTATAATTGGTGGATCGACGGTTGCGGCTCTTTTAGTTATTCTGTTAGTGGTGGTATTCATATGGCCCAAGCCTTTTGCTGGAGACAAGGAAGATGCTTCAGGAAATGGGAGCGTATTAGATTTGGGAGACGCTCTAAGTTCATCCATGGAATTTGCACGACGTCAGAACCAACTGGAAACACTAAGAGAGATACTCAATCGAGAAAGAGAATCGCTTGATGCAATCTCGCAGAAGTTGAAAGAACAAGAAGAAAGAATAGAGCAAAAACGGAAAGATATTGAGCAGAGGAGGGCTGATCTCGCACAGTCACAGGGGGTTCTCGGCGATAAACAAATTGCCTTGGCGCAAGAGAGTCGGACGTTAAATGAGCGGGAAAGGGAACTTGAGGTACGTGAGAAGAAGATTATCAACTTTGAAAGGGAACAAGAGGAAAAGAAACCCGTTCCTGCTCCGAAGGTGTCTTTTGATGAAGAGGCAAAAGCCCGGGCACACAAAAAAATGGCTCGTGGTTTTTCAAGCATGCGACCAAAGGATGTGGCAAGTCTCCTAACGGTGATGATGCAGAAGGGGGATGAAGGACATGCAGATGCTATCAGCTTATTAAAGAAAACGAGTCCTGATCTGAAAATGCGGATTCTTTCAGCTTTGGCTAAGGACAATATTACTATGGCGGCTGAATTAACCCAAACCCTGATGATGCCTGCGACAGATTAACTCACCGTGTTCTGGAGAGATCCTGAAATGATAGAGTTAACTCGGATTGATGATAGCAAGTTAATGCTGAATGCCGAGTTGATCAAATGGCTTGAAGGAATGCCGAGAACAACGACAATTACTTTGGTTACAGAAAATAAGTTGATGGTCAAAGAGACGGTAACCGAGATTGTGAGGAAAGTTGTTGACTATAAACGTCTAGTTAATATCTATCAACAGGAATCAAACTTAGAAAATCAAGTTACTGACGCAATAGATGCAATTAAAGAATAGAGGTCACTAGAAAATGCCGAATACGATTATAGGCTTTATAATTACAACCGTTGCTATTGTTGGTGGAATGGTGATGTCTGGAGGTGTCGGACAATTTATTGATATGCCTTCGGTGTTTATTGTTATTGTGGGTGCGATGGGGGTGACTTTTGCCAGCGGCTCGTTTAGACAATTCATGAACGCCATGGGAGCCATGCCCAAGATTTTCACCCCTATTAATTGGCCCTATGCTGAAACCATCAAACAGTTCCGGGAGATGGCTGCTGTCCTCCGAAGAGAAGGGCCAATGGGATTGCAGAGCATTGAGATTGATGACGATCTAATGGAATTCGGTACCCAGTTAATCCTTGGGGGCGTTGCGGAATCGGGGGAGTTGGCCAAACAGCTAGACCCAAGACTATCCCAAGTCAAAATGGATTCTTCAACAAACCAGGTAGTTTGGGTGGCATTTGGTGGTTTCGCTCCAGCATATGGTATGGCGGGAACGCTGATTGGTCTGGTAGCTATGCTCGGTTCCTTGGACGATCCGGGGTCAATCGGTCCAAAGATGGCCGTAGCGTTAATCACGACTTTGTATGGCACGCTGGTTGCCAACATGATTTGCCTTCCAATCGCCAATAAAATTGCAGTCAATACGTCAGAGGAAGTCGCGTATAAAGATATGATCGTTTCTGGGATGATCACCTTGCTTGACGCTCCGGATCCGGACGGCCTAGTTGACATGATGATGGCCCGTGTGCCTCTAGGTATTTATGAGGAAGTCAACGCCGAAGCCCGTGCTGAAGCTGGATAAATCAAAGTCAATTTGAGGAGTATTCAATGGGCGAAATAGAAGATTTACAAGCTGAACTTGCTGCAGTAGAACTAGAGAAATCCACTATGGTGGAAGGTTGGATGGCTACCTATGGTGACATGGTAACCCTTCTGCTGTGTTTCTTTGTCTTGTTGTTCGCTTTTGCAACTATTGATGTTCAAAAGTTTAGGGAACTTGTTATCTCCTTGAAAGGGACCTTGGGTGTGCTGAATGAAGGGGAGCGTTTGTTTATGCCGGGTGACATTCCAAAACCGGAACCGAGTGCCGGCAACCCCTCGCCTACTTCCCAGATGGCATCGCCAATTCCTCCCCCCCCGGGGCAAGCAAAGAAAGGAAACAAGGGAGAAGGGGATCAAACTGTTCGAGAGTCATTCCAATCAGGTGCCGGCGAGGTACTTGTCCTTCCCCAAACCGCCAAGTTTGAAGAAGGGTCGGACGAACTCACCACAAATTTCAAACAAGTTCTGGATGAACTGGTGCCTTTGATAAAAAGTTACAAGAATAACGAAGTGTCTGTCGTAGGCCATGCAGATCCAAGGCCGATTAGAAGTCCGATTGCTCGGTCTGATGGCTCTCAAGTTACTTCAAACTGGCAGTTGGCTGCAGACCGAGCCTACAAAGTTATCGAATACCTTGTCAAGGAGAAAGGAATTCCCGAAGAGAGGTTTTCATTAGTTGCCTACTCAAGCCATAAGCTGGAAGCAAAGGATCTTGAAGATGAAGATGATTACCGACGCGTAGATATTATATTCCGTCCAAAATTTGATCCTACGCAGATGGAATCGATCAGTGCCCTCCATGACAAGCAAAAATGATTGTGCGGAGGCAATTATACATTTCAATCTCAACATGGTTTAAGGAGATTCTTGATTATGTCGTATGCTGGATTTAGGAGTGTTATATTATTAGTTCTTTTGGTTGGTTCTGTTTTGTTGCTGGCTGGTTGTGGAGGTGATGGTAAGATAAGTTATGGTTATTACGATCTCTCTGACGCTGTTATCGTTAACTATATTGATGGGGAGGGCAATAAAGGCTATGTCAGCTTGAAATTAACTGTGGAACTTCCTGAGGGGAATGTCGTTACAATAGGAACCATGTCACAGCGTATACGTCACGCTACCGTGTTATACCTCAAAAATCTATCGTCCGACGAGCTAACCAATTATATTGCCAATGATCAGGAAGCTTTAGCAGACGGTATTAAGGACGCCATGAGTGAGGAAACTAAGGCAGATAACCTTGCCATTGAGAGAATTTTGTTTCGCGACTTTGTAATGCAGTAATTGCATAGGGATAATGGATGGAAGAAAAAGTTAGCAGTGAGGAGTTAGACGCGTTATTTGGGGATGAGGAACCGGAAGAGGGCGAAGCCCCTGCTGGTGCCGAGGCTGGCGAAGAGGTGGAATCGGCAGATGATGCCGTTGTCGCTAGTGCTAATGGTCGCATAGTCAAATCCCATGATTGGGGCGAAAAGCGCCGATTAAGCAATGAGCAGATCCGCACCCTGCATGACATGCATGATCAGTTTGCTAAATCCTATGGTCCTGCTCTCGGTATTGAGTTGAAGAGGGAAGTGATGATGACTATGGAAAGCGAACCAAAGCAGATAAGCTACGGTGAGTATGTCGGGACGCTTCCCAATCCAACGTCTCTTACCCGTTTCATTCTGCCGCCTCTGGAAGGTACGGCGGTTTTGCATATGGACCTTAAACTGGCACTGGCGATTGTTGAGCGGGTGCTTGGTGGTAGAGGAGATCCAGTTGATGACGAAGATCTAAGACCTGCGACTGTAATTGAAGAAAAAGTCGTCCAACGGGTGATGACAGATTTGCTTCAAGCGTTGCGAGCGGCATGGATTAGAGTTGTCGATTTTAAGCCGACTTTTACAACTTCAGAGTCGATTCCGTATTATTTGCAACTGTCTCAAATGGCTGATGATATTGTTATTGCTGTTAATTTCAAGGTTGTGATTAGCGACGAATTTGGTATCTTGCTTGAAAGCGATCTGTCAATCTGTTACCCATATATTCTTCTTCAGCCAATCGCATCAAGCCTTAAAGCTAGCCAGTTATTTGGAAGTTCTTCCGGTGCAAGTTTAAGCGAGGAAATTCGAAATGGCCTTGAGAAAGTAAAGGCTCCAATCCGTTGTAATCTTGTTCGTGATAAGTTAAGGTTACAAGATCTGCTGGAGATGGAAATTGGTGATGTCTTAACATTTCGAACAAACTTGGAACAAGCATCTGAGGTCGTAATCGGCAAGACAAGCGTCTTTTGGGGACGTCCAGGAACCTTGGGACGGCGCTATGCCGTACGAGTCGAGTCTTTCATCTCGCCTGATGATCCAGCTTCCTCAACATTGGAAAGGGATGAACCTATCCTTCAAAAAGAAACTGAGAAATCGAATATAGCGGAAGAGGAATAATTTTAATTCAATTTGGGGAGATTATATGCATAAACCGATTCAGTACAGTAGAGTTCCATTTCCACAATTTACAGATCGCCATGTTGTGGCCCAAACAGATAACATGGCACAGCTTGAGCGAGTAAAAGTCGAAATCGCTGTTGAATTGGGTAAAGCTCGATTTGTGCTTGAGGATCTTTTAAAGTTAAAACCTGCTACCGATGATGTTGACCTCAATGATCCGGAAATGACAGCAACAGAGCGAAGTCAATACGTTGTTAAACTCGACACGCAGATTGGTGAACCGGTGGACGTGCTAATAAACGATCGGGTTTTTGCACAAGGTGAAGTGGTTTCGACAAGTACCGGTCAATCTTATGGAGTAAGAGTTATCTCGATTCTCAACGAAGAGCAGCAAATTGCAGCACAGGCTAAGCGGTGATAGTGGAAATATATAAGGTGAAGGAGTATGATTAAGTGAATGAAGAAGGTGTGGTGAAAGAAAAAGCAGGTCGGGATTTGAGTGAAAACTTAGCACAACTTACGAGGGTACCTGTCGAAGTTACGGTGGAGTTGGGACGGGCAGATCGGACAATTGGAGAGATCTTAGAGCTTGGTTCTGGTTCACTAATTGAGCTTGAATCAATTGTCGGAGAACCAGTTGATCTACTGGTAAACGGTCATTTTTTTGCCAAAGGAGAGGTTATCGCTATTGAAGAAGAAACTTATGGTTTGCGAATTACGTCGATTATCTCAGAGGATGATAAGCTGAACCGTCTAAGCGAAATGTTCCAGTAATCCTAAATGGATTTATGAACTTGAAAGGCTTGATTCCCTGTTTCCATAAGATACCGTCACCCAATCCCTGATTTTGCAAGGTTCATGAGAGGCTATCTTGTTGCACTACTTTTTTTCCTCCCGGCCTTGTTTGTTTCTATGGCAGATTCTCAAGCTGATTTGCCCTCTGAAAACGAGTTAAAAAATGATACCGCCAAAGAACCTTTCCTACCTCGACGACCAACAGATTCGCCACCATCAGAAAACAATACCCCAGTAAGACTCTTCACTTTCAGTAGAATTTTTGCTATAGTTTTTGTACTCATATTCAGCATTGCGGTTATCTATTTGTTGGGATTTTTGCTGAAACGCAATATGTTCCGCTCTCAAAGTTCACTGAGTGCTCAAGGGAGTTTTCGTGTTATAGGTCACCTTTATTTGAATCCCAAGCAGATTCTCTATTTAATTGAAGTGGCCGATCGTGTCCTCGTCATTTCGGCAACGGAAAACAGCATCAGTACGTTGTCGGAAATCACAGACGCAGAAATTGTCGAATCTTTGAGAACAGGATTTGTGGCCCACGATTTTCAAGGAACGAATTTCATTCAGTACTTAAAACGGATGGTAGGGAAGACAAATTGATTGTTATCTTCCTACCAGCTTAGTTGGCATGCGTATAGGAAAATATCTGTTTTTCCTTATCATATTTGTCTTGTTAATTTCAGGGACAGCGAAAGAAGTTTTATCTCAAAATAGAACTATCACCATCCCTCGAATTCCGCTTGGTCTTAGCGATATCGAGGAACCTAGTGAAGTTGCCACAACTCTTGAAATACTCTTCTTTATTACCATATTAACATTGGCACCAACCATTGTGTTAATGATGACTTCTTTCACTAGAATTGTGATTGTACTTTCATTCGTTCGGCAAGCGGTTGGATTGCAGCAAATTCCAGCTTCTCAGGTTATAATTGGGTTGGCACTTTTTATGACACTTTTTTTAATGCAGCCGATTGGATCGAAAATCTACACAGAATCGCTCAGGCCATATTTGGATGAAGAACTGGGTATTCAGGAAGCGTTCCCAATTGCAGTTGGCGCGATGCGAGAATTCATGTTTAACCAAACTCGAAAAAAGGATCTACAACTTTTCCATTCCATTGCAAGCGGAAATCAGCCAGCATATGATAAGTCCGACATCAGCACTTTAACCCTAATTCCAGCATTTGTTATCAGCGAACTAAATACGGCGTTTCAAATGGCGTTTTTAATTTATATTCCATTTTTGATACTTGATTTGGTCATGGCGAGTATCCTGATGTCGTTAGGGTTGCTCCTATTGCCGCCCGTTCTCATTTCGCTTCCGTTTAAGCTGGTTTTGTTTGTTGCCATCGATGGATGGAATATCCTAGTGACTTCACTTCTGAGAAGCTTTAACATGCCGATGTAGGAGATTAAAAATGACACCTGAACAAATTGTTGGTGTTGGTAAAGAAGCGCTTTTTATTGCTATACAGATTGCAGGCCCGATACTTTTGATTGGTCTAGTGCTTGGTTTGGTAATTAGTATTTTTCAGGCGGTAACGCAAATTCAAGAGATGACGCTAACTTTCGTGCCAAAACTGGCTGCACTTGTGATCATCGTGTTACTGGCAGGAAAATCTATCGCCGCATTGATGATGAATTATACGACTCGTGTGATACAAACCTTGCCAGAAATGATAGGATAGATTTTGGGTCTATATGACGCCTTCCCGGATCAGGTTGCAGTGTTTATACTGGTCATGATGAGAACCGGGGCAGTCATATTCTCTGCTCCGGTTTTTGGCAGTCCAAATGTCCCTGCTCAGATCAAAGCAGCAACCACCGTTCTCTTCAGTTTGAGTCTTTTTCCGTTGATTGATATTCCAGACCAGCCAATTGGATTGGATACGCTTGAGTTTATTCTGTATGCGCTTAGGGAGTCGCTGGTGGGTTTATTGTTTGGGTTTATTGTTTCATTATTCATGAATAGTTTCTTTATTGCTGGACAAACGATAGATACGCAGATGGGGATTGGGATCACGAATATTATTGATCCTGTTTTAAGAACTAATATTCCGACTATGGGGCAAATTTGGTTTTTGGTAGCTACGCTAATTTTTCTAGCCATTGGTGGCCCTTATTACATGATTAAGTCGTTGCTTTGGAGTTACGAGGTTCTCCCATTAAATAGTCTGAAGTTACCAAGTACTTACGGTGCTGGCCTATTGCGATTTTCCGCTGATATGTGGCTAGTGGGACTGAAGATTGGTGCGCCTGCAATCGGCACCTTGTTGTTAACAATGATTGGCGTTGGAGTCATAGCTAAATCGGTGCCACAGATGAACGTGTTTATTGTCGGTTTCCCACTTACCTTATCGGTTGGCATATTAACCGTTTACCTGTCCATGTTCTGGTTTCAGCCATTGGTGGAGGACTTGTTTGTTGATCTCTTTAAAAGTATAGGGTTTTTCTTCAGTTCCGGTAGTATTTAATTGAGAGCTTGTTATGGCTGATCCAGAAAAAATATATCCTGCAACGCCGCATAAACGTAGTGAATCCAGGGAAAAGGGGCAAGTATCAAAAAGCAACGAACTTACTACAACGCTGGCGCTTATCGCTGTTTTGGGCTTTTTTTTCGTGGCTGGATATAACACGTATTACCATCTAGTCAATATTATGTATGGTGCATTCACTGCAATTGACAGTCAATTAAATGCAGGAAAAACAATTCTCATATTTCTAGGTTTGATGGGCGTTGCCTTCAAGATCATCGCGCCTGTTATGATTGTCGCTGTTATAGTTGGTATTCTTGGAAATATTTTTCAAATTGGACTTATCTTTTCTGCTCAACCGCTGCAGCCGCAGTTGAGCCGCATTAATCCAATTAGCGGTTTTAAGCGTATCATGTCCATGCGGGGGCTATTTGAAGCTGCGAAATCGATTTTCAAGATTGTGTTAATTGGATATATTGTCTATGTCACAATAATGTCGAATTTAACGGATGTCCTTTCGCTGGTTGATGCTGATAAATCGAAAATTGCTGCTTTGTTTGTATCTACAATTGGTCGAGTTGGGTTTCAGGTGTTTTTGCGAGCAGCGCTCGCGCTGCTCTTTCTGTCGATATTTGACTTACTGTACCAGAGATGGCAGCATGAACAGGATATCCGGATGACGCGTGAAGAACTACGCGAAGAAATGAAACGAACCGAAGGCGATCCGGAGATCCGGCGTCGAATTCGTCGTGTACAACGGGAATTGTCTCAAGCCCGGATGATGCAAGCCATTCCTGAAGCAGATGCGGTGATTACAAACCCCGTACACTTGGCAGTTGCAATTAAATATGATTACGAGATAATGGATTCGCCGTACGTTGTGGCCAAAGGTGAACGGAAGGCTGCCATGCAAATTCGTGAAATTGCTGAAGAGCATGGAGTGCCGATTGTTGAAAATCCCCCACTTGCTCAAGCGTTGTACAAGAATGTAGAGGTTGGGGAAGCAATTCCAATGGAGTTTTATCAAGCTATAGCAGAGGTTCTGGCCTATGTTCATGAACTTACGAACCGATACAGAGGATTGTCTGTCGCATAACTAAAGTAATAACAAGCTTATGAATCAACCTGCAAAACTCATACAAGGATATGGTGGGAGCGCCTTTATCGCCGTCAGTGTA
>DTUY01000420.1:86420-97428 GCA_012963885.1 Candidatus Poribacteria bacterium
ACCTGCAAAACTCATACAAGGATATGGTGGGAGCGCCTTTATCGCCGTCAGTGTAATATCGATCCTATTGGTGATGGTCTTCCCTATGCCGGGACGGTTTCTGGATTTCCTGCTGACATTCAACCTTACGTTTTCTATTGTCATTTTACTCCTTTCCATTTATGTGTCAAAACCCCTTGATCTCTACATTTTTCCATCGTTGTTGTTGATTACAACTCTGTACCGGTTGGCTTTGAACCTAGCATCGACCAGATTGATTTTGTCTAACGCGTCATACATAGATCCAAAAACCAATGTTGCCACTCCCAACTTACGCGCTGCAGGTGACGTTATTAAGGTTTTTGGTGAACTTGTAGGTGGTGATAATGCTGTTGTCGGTTTTATTATCTTCGTGATTTTGGTTACGATTCAATACATTGTTATCACTAACGGTGCGCAACGTGTGGCTGAGGTTCGTGCCAGATTCACCTTGGATGCGATGCCCGGAAAGCAGATGGCAATTGATGCTGATCTCAATGCTGGTCTAATTGACGAAGAACAAGCGCGACAGCGAAGGAGGGATATTGAAGCTGAGCAAGATTTTTATGGTGCCATGGATGGTGCCAGCAAATTTGTTAAAGGAGATGCAATTGCGGCTATTATTATCGTCATTATTAATATTCTGGGTGGAATCGTGGTTGGTGTGGTGCAAATGGGCTTACCGTTTAGCGATGCGGTGAAAACTTATACCATCTTGACTGTTGGAGATGGACTTGTATCCCAGATTCCTGCTTTGGTGATTTCAACCGCGACAGGTTTGGTGATTACCAGGGCGTCGTCAGATGAGGACCTGGGTCAAGATGTTGCTCGGCAGTTGTTGTCACAACCAAAGGCGCTTATCGTAGCTGCAATTACTCTCGGATTTTTGATGGCACTCTCACCGTTACCGAGGCTCCCGCTTATTGTCGGAATAGTGACATTAATAGCCTTGGCTGTGTATTTATTGAATAAAGAAAGTTTTGAGGCAGCAGAAGCAGAAATGGAGCAAGAGGAACGGCAAGGGGGTTTGGCTCAGGAAAGGTTGCAAACTCCTGAAGTTGATCCCATTTTAGTGAAAATTGGCTATGGTCTGATCCCATTTGTCGATGAAGAACAGGGTGGTGACCTGCTTGACCGTGTTCCCAAACTTAGAACACGATTAGTCAACGACCTTGGGTTTCCGGTTCCCCTTATTCGCGTTCGTGATGATCTTCTTCTAGGTGCAACAAAGTATATAATTGAGCTATGGGGTGTTATGGTTGCGGAAGGTGAACTTGTTCCGGGACACATGATGGCTCTGAGCCCCACTGGGATGACACGCCGAACGATTGAAGGGATTGAAACCATTGAACCTATTTATGGTCATCCAGCCCTGTGGATTCTTGAAGCTAATCAGCAGGAAGCAAGAGACGCTGGCTATGCAACGGTTGTGAGTCCGGATGACGTGTTGATTACCCATTTAGAAGATGTTATCAAACGGAATGCCGCCGATTTACTTTCTCTACAGATTACGCAAGATTTGGTTGAGGCCCAACGTGAGGCCAACCCCACAGTAGTTGAGGCTGTCATCTCTGAACGCGCTTTAACTATAGTTGATGTCCAGAAGGTGCTCAAGCTCTTACTTGAAGAGCAGGTACCGATTCGCAATCTGCAAATAGTTCTGGAAACGTTAGCCGATTATGGACGTGAAATCAAAGAAGCTTCGGAACTCGCAGCTTACGTTCGACAGGTTTTACGTCGCGAAATTACAAATCAGCACCTAACTGAAGAGGGTGGATTGGCGGTTGTTATGCTCTCTCCTGCCCTACAGCAATTGCTGAGCCAGGTTATCCAAGCAAACGAGGCTGTTGATCCAAGTGTAATTCAACGGATGCTGGAAAATTTATCGCAGCAGATTCAAGAAGCTTCAGACCGTGGCATCCGTCCTGTCGTTCTTGTTTGTCCTGGTACGATTCGTTATGCACTTCGTAACATGATTGCCTCATCTCTACCAAGTTTACCAGTAATTGCCTATGAAGAAATGGCACCTAAGGTTGCATGGGAAACAGTAGGGGTTGTCGATGCCAATCCACCGACTACAGACAGTAGTCAGGATTCCGCATCATAGGAATTGAACCTAATAAAGGGTAGTGGAGAACCTTAATGCGTATCAAAACTTATGAGGCTGATACGATGCAAGACGCAATGGACCAAATTAAGCAGGATTTGGGACCTAACGCGTTAATCCTCAATACTCGTCAAGTTACCAAAAGTGTCAAATGGTTTGGCTTAGCAAAAAAACATATCATTGAGGTTGTTGCTGGCATCGCTACCCCAAAAAGGACAGCATCGGAATCATCTTCAGCATTGGTTCCAGTCCCAACTATCGATTCGCCCGCTGACCAATCAGAAGACTCCGTTGTGGAGGGCAAAACAGTTGAAGCTATTGCCTTGAGGAACATCAGAAGCGCGCTTGATGATGTATATCAACACCAGATTGAAAGGGGAGTCAACAAAGAACTTTCACAAAGGCTAGTATATATCCTTGATGATATTATTTCTAATGCCATATCTCATAATCGTAAACTTGAAACTAAAACGATTAGACAGGATTTTAACGATCGGCTTTCACAAGTAATCCAGGTTTCTGGTGGAGTCGATTTTAACGTTGAGGAACAGCAGGTTATCGCGCTCGTTGGTCCTACGGGGGTTGGAAAGACAACAACCGTAGCGAAACTAGCGGCTGTATTTTCAGTGTTGAATTATAAAACAGTAGGGCTAATTAGTATTGATGCTTACCGTATTGCTGCCTACGACCAGTTGAAAACTTACGCGGAGATTATTGGTCTTCCTGTTGAACTTGCTTTAAGTCCTCAAGGTGCCCGAGATGCAATAGACAAATTTGCAGATCAGGACATCATTATTGTTGATTCAGTAGGAAGAAGCCCAAATCATCAGATTCACATGGCTGAACTGCATGGATATATGCAAGTTATTCGACCGACAGAGGTACATCTCACGGTTAGCGCGTCTGTGAAATTTGAGGATCTAGTAAGAATCGTGGATCGATATAAAACGCTTGACGTGAGTAGAATCATTTTTACAAAACTGGATGAAACGGTTGCGTTGGATACAGTAGTCAATGGCGCCTACTATACTAAATATCCAATCAGCTATTTGGGGGTTGGTCAGACTGTACCAGATGACCTTGAGGTCGCGGATATCGAGAAAATGTCTAACTTTTTACTTGCGAAGCAGGATTTGGATAAGGTCCTTGAGAGGTTGAATGAACCGATTTAATATTACCTAGATTTTAAGACAGTTATGTAGCATTAACAGCTTATTATATATTGGCATATATTGTGCTAAATTGCCATTCTAGCTTGGGTGTGTTAGAATGCCCCGTCCTTGAAGGCAGAAAAAATATAAGGAAATGGCGTCTAGAGAGTCCGATCAGGCAGCAAGTCTTCGTAAGTTAGCTTCTCCAACACGAGTCGTTACGTTCGCTAGCGGAGGGATAGGGACGGGGTATACAACGCTGCTGGCAAATATCGTTGTTGAGCTGGTTAGTCAAACTGACTGGAAAGTTCTAATTTTTAGCACTCGTGGGGACTATAAACTCAATAACATATCAAATCTGTACGAAATTATTGGGGCTTCTGAGCCGTATGATCTCGAATCTCCAAGTGACAATGTTATAAAAATTAGATCAACCCGGTATAATAATTTAGACACTTTTTCAGTACTGGACAATTTGAGTCTGGTGGATAGAGATGTCAGCGAGATCCATAAATTGGAGATGCAGTTTAAGGAATTTGCTAAGGAATATGACTTGGTTGTCATGGAACTAGGGCATATTGATGAATATAAAGATAAATTTTCTCAACTTTCCAATGAGTTTATCACTGTCACAACGACAGAGAAAGATGCCAGAATCAAGTGTTACGCATTAATAAAAAATGCTTTTGATGTAAACGAACAAATAGATGTAAAATTAATAGTAAACATGGTGGGAAGCGACTCGGTCGAATTTAATCAGGTAGGTGAAGGTATTCAGAAAGTTGTGAGGCAATTTTTAGAAAAGGATATAGAATTGCTCGATAGTGTTCCAATGTCTGCTGATGTGCCAACAGCTAGTCGTCACGACATGCCTTTTGTAGAGAAGTTTCCTGACTGTGATGTGACGGTGTCTATAAGGCATATTGTCACAAAATTACAAGAAAATCATGAGGAATATAAAACAACATTAGTTAAGTTGGGAGCTTTATTGGTAAGCCAACTTAACTTAACCTAGAAGGAACTTTTTGCTACCTAATGTTGACTTCAAAAGTAGTTCAAGGTGGAATGATTTATTAGTATTTGATAAATGTAATAACGAAGAATCGAGTAGGCTCGAATTCAGAAGTAAAGATAAATCGGCGTATGAGTCTTGCTGAATAAGTGCTATAAGTAAACCTAAGAAAATTGGAGGATGTGAGATGCAAGATCAAGATGATCTCCTTGAAGAGGAAGAGGTATACGAGGAAGAGGCAATAAGCCGTGAGGTTAATCTTCACATGAGGGTTGGTGTCAGATTTGAAGACATTGAAACGAGGATTCTTGACATAGATCGCGAAACGGGCGAAGTGAAATTCCTATCTCCGATGAAGGGACCGAGACCACGTCCTGTCAAGACTGGAACAATTATTGAAGCGGTTGTTCCAATGTCGAATGCGGGGCAAGAAGACATAGAAATTGAGCTCGTTGCCATGGAGCAATTTCAGGATACTAAGGATGAAGCGTGGTACATTATTGCAGAGCAGGATGGAATTGATTGGGAAGATTGGCTAATCAAAAGACGGGAATACGTTAGAGAGAAAACAAGTTTTCCTGTTAGTTTTTGGCTAATAGGAGATGAGGAAAACGTCTTTGAAACAACTTGCGAAAACATTAGCGGGTCTGGGCTAAAAGTAACTTTGGAGCTTGAAGGCGTAAGAGATTGTCCCTTAAATGTGGGTGATGAGATAGCGCTTCATCTAAATATGCCTCCAATCATGGACTTGGAAGGCTCTCCGATTCTAGACCAAGGAGATAGCCATCTTGAGTTACCTCCTTTTTCAGCCAAGATTGTGAGAGCTCACGAAATCGATTCTCGATCGATACACACGAAGAGGTGGGTAATGGGGATTTCGTATGAGTATTCTGAAGAAGATGAAGACATTGAGGATTACCTCATCCGGTATGTTCTTAAGTTGCAAATTGTCAACGAAGCTGCAAAGAGGTCTTAGAAACACTAATTCTTTTAACCATTTTGAATAATGATCTATGTTTATAAGGGGTAAGTTATATTCGAATGAATGATTTTACTCAACAATTAAGCGCTATACTTAGTGTTTCCGTTTTCTTCGTTGTATTGTTTCTTTCTATCTTTGTCGGGAAGTTTCATCATAATATTCTTGTTCCATTTCAGTGGGCGACTTATGCTTTGCTACTGTCGCTTGTTGCTGGGATGGGATTGGGGGCATTATTTGAGTTTATTAGAAGTGACAGTGAGAAGGAAACAGATTGACTTGTCCTCTAGTATGATACCAATTGAAAACAGTAATGCGCTGATAAAGTGCAGTTTTATTAGCGCATGATGGCTGAATGTATCAGTGAAGAGGAACTGTGGAGCCGATTTAGGAGTAAAAACGATGCTTCCGCTCGAGAGAATCTTATCCTAAAGTACATGGGGTTGGTAAAGTATGTGGTTGATCGCCTTTCCATGAGGCCTCCTTCTACTATCGAATACAACGATTTGTATAGTTGCGGCATTATTGGTTTGGTTAGCGCAGTAGACCGATTTGATCCCAGTCTTGGCAATAAATTTCAGACATATGCTGTTTGTAGAATTCGTGGTGAGATATTAGACGAATCTAAGCGCATGGGGTGGGTACCTCGTCCGTTATATAAGAAAAACATTGAAATAGAACAAGTCTTTGCTTCTCTCCAAGCCCAACTTGGCCGGCCAGCGGAAGAGGAAGAAGTTGCTGAAGCCATGTCAATTGAGTTAGGGGAATTACAACAGGCGATTACGGATTACAGTCGAGCATCTTTGGCTTCGCTTTATGATATTGTTAGTGGCCAAGGCGAAGATGAGGAAGTGTATCTGATAGACTTGTTGGGTGATCCTGACACTGAAATAGCTGAATCGGTGGAGCGGGAAGAGATGGAGCACCTGATTGCCATAGAAATTGATGGGCTTCCAGAACAGGAAAAGAAAGTTGTTGCTCTTTACTATAAGGAGAATTTAACCCTTAAGGAAATTGGTGTTCTGCTACGGGTTACAGAATCTCGCGTGTCTCAGATACATGCTAAAGCAATGCTTAGAATACGAGGTCGGTTGAGAACACTTTTAGAGTAATCTGATTGATGGGATGTTAAGGAGTTTATTGTGTCGATCCAGATTGACCCAGTACATGTTCCTCTGCAATTTCTTTCGGTGCAGCAGATGCAAGATGTTCGAGCACAGGAAACGATCGCACCCGAAAGTTCGCTTCCTAACGAGACTTTAAAATTAAGCGATTATAGAATGTCCCAAGTTCCGGACACACCAAGAACTGAGAATAGCGAAATACAAGAACGAGAGAATCAGCGGAAGAATAATCTGTATTATCAATCTCGTAAGAGAGAGAAGACAAAACCTCTCAGAATTCGTGCGACGGTGGATCCTGAAGAAAGTCACATTGTCAACGTAACGCTTTAAAATTGCGGTTTCCAAATGCATAAAGAACCAAGTTCATCTCCAGAAAACGTATCCTCTGATTCGGAAAACCCCTTAGACGATAGCTCTATTGATGAGAACTATCCTTCTACCGGTTTGGCAGATGACCATTTGCATCATACGATCGCGGCACTTGAAACCGAGTTAGATGTAGCTGAAGAAATTAAGCGGGATCTTGAGGATACCAAACAAAAAATCGATCAGTTAAATCAGCAGATTCAAACCGCGAGAAATGAAGCGGAAGAAGCCCAATCCGAGCTTGACACGTTACAAATGGAGGAAGCTCGGGTAAGAGCGGAGCTTGAGGTGACTAGAAGCGAACGAGTTCGTGTTGAAGGTGCCATTCGCCAAATTCGGCCTCAGATTGATCAACTTAAACAGGAAGGGATTCGGGCCAAGGAGGAACTTCAGGAATCTCATCGACAACTTCAAATTGCTAAGAATGCAAGGGATAGGGAAAAATCGGAACTCGAGAAAATCAAACAGGCACTGTATGCGACTGTGGCGCTAGAAGCGCAGATACAAGCGGAAATCGAATCAAGCCGTCTGGCTCTTGAAAAGGATCGTCTCCAAACCCAGGAAATTCAGGATCGTCTTAAGGATGGGCACAAAAAGCTTGAGGCGATTCGGTCTAAAGCTGATCAGGCACACCTTGAATTGCAGGGGGCGCGTGTTGAAGAAGCCAAGATAAAAGCTGAGCTAATCGCTAGTCAGGAAGATAAGCAGCAGGAACCTGCTGATCAAGGCAAGCTTGAACAAGACCGAGAAGATGATGCTCAAGATGATGGAACGGAGGGGTCGAGTCTTTCTTTGATAAAACGCATAGTACACTCGGATCTCGACTTGATTATGAAGTCACCTGAAATTCCCTCAAAGCTGGTTAAAAGAGTAGAGATTGAGGGGAATTTAGATGATGGGGTGTCTGCTTCCATGGATACTGTACCTAATGTGGCTGAGTCAGAAGTCGTAAACCAAGGGAAGAGCATAGAGCGAGAAGGTGGAGATATTAAAGCTCTCAGTCAACGTTTGGAACACAACAAGATCTATGAACTTGCTGATGCAGGTCATGAAATTGATGAAATATCGCATGTAACAAATATTGCCAAAGGTCAAATTAAATTACTGTTGAGGATGCGGGATTTAAAAGAAAGGGCTTAGTCGAAAAAGTGTAGAATTTTCTTAACTATAGACCAAATATGGTGGAAAAATTGGGAGACCACTGATAAATGAATGTCAGACAGCAAATAAATAGAAAAGTCAACCTCCGTTTTACATCCAATGACGGGGAAACGGAAACTTATCCCAGCCGTATAAAATCATCAGGTGTTGAGCATCTGACTGTCCTAGCTCCTGATATTGGGGATCTTTCTGCTTGGGTAGATCAGGAAATTACGATTGAAGAAGAACCGATTGGCGGTATCACGGCGGTTTACGAAACAACAGTTCTTAGTCATGAGACTTTTGAGGAGGAAGGACAGAGCTCCGTACTGATATTAAATCGACCACAGGATTTTGAAGAACGACGATCAACTAGGATTGACGTTAACTTCCCGATTACTATCAAGTCGGAAATTAAATCAGGTACTGTCGGTGCGACGGAAGAAAAAACAGAAAAAGCGTTAGCGACAAATTTAAGCCCGTACGGTTTGTTGGTCATTCTGGGACTTCGTCAGGACCAGGATCTACAACGTGGACAGGTGGTGAATCTCAGTTTTGAGTTGTCGTCTGAGAGTCCGCTCATCTTTACACTCAATGCACAGGTCAGTAGAAAATACAAGTTGGAACTTGGTGAACTATCGACCAAATATGCAATCGCTTTTCAGTTCGTTGATATCTCGCCTGATGTAGCAAACGAGCTGATGCGTTATATCTTTACGAATCAAGTGGAGTTACAAGAAAATGACCTAGAATCTCCCTCCATATCTCCGCAGGAGCAGGTTCGTCTGCTCAAGGACGAAATTAATAGGTTGCAAGAACAACTTCAGGTTGTTAATGGGCAGCTAAAACAAGCAGAAGAAGCTAGGCTACGATCTGACACCATTATCATTCAATTGACAAAGAAACTAAATGAGTCGGGGACAGTACTTAGCCGTGGGAGTTGGTGGCGCGTCTGGGATCAGTTCGGACGCCGCTAATTGGCTAAAATGGAGTTAAGTTGGCGGCATCTGTGTCGACAAATTCAGTGAACCGCTTAGATTATTTAGGGATTGATTTTCCTGAAATATAATTTTTTGTATGGGAGTAATCTAGTAAATGTCTTTACAGGCAACAGGACTTGTCTCTGGGTTTGATGTTAATAGCATCATTGATCAGCTGATTAAAGCCGAAACTGCTCCGCGCTCACGGATTGAAAACCGCGAGAAGATCCTGAATGCTCAACAAGATACGTTAAAAAATATAAATTCCAACCTGTTGATTCTACAGAGTCGAGCAGCTGGTTTAGCCAGTACTACGCTTACCCTTCAAAGAACGGTGACCTCCACCAATGAGGACGTTCTGGAAGCCACCGCTGCTTCAGGGGCCCCACGTCAGGACTATCAACTGAATATTTCCAGCCTGGCGACTTCCTCTCGTGTTTCAAGTGACAGTCCAATCAGTAACTCAATCGAAATGACCAGGCTGGTTGAAATTAGCTTGGCAAAGGATTCCGATAATGATGGTTCGCCCGATCAAGGTTCATTTACAGTAGACGGCCTGACCAAGGATTCGAGTGGTAACGACATAACTGTTACTCTGAATCAAGGATCGACTACGTTGGATAACATAGTCTCTACACTCAACTTTACCGCCACAGACAGCACGACGACTTCAACAAATTACACTACTCTCTTTGAGAGTAGTTACGTTGGTTTGTCAGATGATAGCGGACTCTCGATTACCAAACGAATATCCAAATTGAATACTGCCTTGACTGACCCGACAACACAGATTAGCGCGGCTCAGTTGAGTTTCAAGGAAAGCGATACCAACTTCGCTTCAGTGATTGGATTGCCTGTTGCCAGACAGATCATCCACGGTCTTAGCGAAATAGATGGGGTTGTTGGTAGTAATCGCATGTCCGAACTCGGAGCCGTGGAAGTCTTGGATTATGACAATTCTAGCAGAACTGTAACTGTGAGTACGGATGACGTCGGTCGATTCGCAAATACTCAGATTCTCACTTTCGCTGGAGGTGGTATAGGTAATGCTACCGCCAAGATGACGATCAGTAGCAGCCCGAGTGCCAGCGCAGGTACTTTTACCTTGTCGTCTTCAAGTTATGACCTGGCGGGTGCCCGAATTATTGGTGCTGATAGTACTGGCGGCGGTCAACCTTTCTTAGCAAAATCTGTTAACCCTGGCTCTTTTACCATCAATGGAGTGACTTTTCATGTTGCCAAAATCCAGAGTAGCAATTTGGCTGTCAAATTCAGTTCAAGCACGGATCTTAACAGCACAACGACCCTGAGTTCCGATTTGACCAGTTCGGCTACAACGATGACAGTTAGTTCCGCCTCGTCATTTGCCACCTCAGGTACCATTCGGATTGAGGACGAATATATTACATATACTGATAAAACGAGTAACACATTGATCGGTTTAACCAGGGGATCCAGTGGCACCACAGCTGCTGCCTACGAAGCGACAGCAGGCAGCGTTGGTATCACCTCTGTGGACTATAGCAGCCAGACCATGTCAGCTTTGGACATTGCTGCCGGAACTTTCACAGTTAAAGGATCTTCAGAAAAAACTGTCACTATCAGTTCAACTTCCGATACCCTTTCTACGGTAATAGGTAGTATTAATTCGGCTAATGCCGGAGTAACGGCGTCACTGTCAGTAGATGGTCGCGTTAAGCTAGTTGGTCCTGCCGGAACTATCGTGGCGGCGACAGACAGTACCAGTGATTTCGCCAGCAAACTCAATTTCGGACGGGGAATTGTGTCCTCCACCAAGCTTTCAGAACTGGGTATAACCAGCGGCACCTTTAATCTGAACGGCATTCCATTCACCTACTCCTCCTCAGACACAGTTAATGATGTAATAAACAGTATTAACCAGAATAGCAATGTCAACTTGCAGGCAAGATTGACTACAGATGGTTTTGTGGAGATCTATAGTCCGGATGGAAGTTCATGGCGTTCAGCTAGTGAGTTGAGTACGACTTCTTTAGGGAGTGCTCTTACAGATTCTTCGTCATCCATTACGGTAGGTTCAACGGGTGCGTTTCCCAGTACGGGTGTGATCCGGATTGGTAGTGAAGATATTGCCTATACAGGGAAGACGAGC